>JBMLTP010000112.1:0-24641 GCA_049239885.1 Crocinitomicaceae bacterium | reverse complement strand
GCAACGGCTAAGGCTAACGGCAAATTTGGTTCCATATAGATTACCGCAACCCCACCAACAACTCCCGCAATTGGTTCCACAATCGCTTAATTTTGACCATACCAGAAACTTTTAAAACGACTCGCCCCTGCCCTTCTTAATGGCATGGCTACTGCGAATCCTTCAGGAAAATTCTGAATTCCGATACCAATTGCTAGCGTTAATGCACCAGCAATTGTGGCACCCTCAACCCCGTGAGCTGCAGCTCCAAATAATACTCCAACAGCCAATCCTTCAGGAATATTGTGAAGGGTTATCGCTAAAACTAATAAAGTCGTTTTGTGCAATTGCGTTTTGACACCTTCCGATTCGTGATCACCAAAATTGATATGCAAATGCGGCATACTTTTATCCAAGAAGAAAAGGAAAAGTGCTCCGATTAAGAACCCGACTGCTGCAGGCATCCAAGGCATACTGGGATAAAAGCGTTCAGACATTTCAATGGAAGGCATTAGCAAAGACCAAAAACTAGCCGCAACCATAACACCTCCAGTAAAACCAAGCATTCCGTCCAGTACTCCTCGATGCATTTTCTTAAAGAAAAACACAAGAGCAGCTCCCGCAGCAGTTACAAGCCAAGTAAAAGTCGTAGCTAAAAATGCAGCAAATACTGGATCAATGGATTTAAAGTACGACTCAATTTCATGCATAATTCATTATACAAGAGAATGCTCAAGAAGGTTTAATTTTACTAATCTTAACCCATAGATTTTGCTTTTTCTTTCTTACTTTTTGCAACAGCAGAACCAAAATCATCGGTTTTTCCAGACTCATTTCTTTTTTTCATTTCTTCTTGAATGTATTTTTCACGCTCCACACCCAAGCGACCAATTTCTGCTTGAATTTTATCGCGTTCCTCGCCTTTTTCTTTGATGTATTTTTGCTGTTCTTCTTTTGATTTTCCTTTCAATTCGGTTGGTAAATCTTCATCTTTGACTTTATCGAGAAAAGTCGTATCTGCTTCCATCGCATCAACGGCATCCCATTCAACATTTTTATAAGCTGATTTTTTAGATTTCACCAAAGCACGCTCTGCAACTACAGCTTTACTTTGAACTGCAGCATTATTATCTTGTGCAACCTGATTCGACAAATTATAAGTGGAAATTGCTCCATATCCCACATACGTTCCATTCAATTTGATGTTTTGTTGATTGATTTGATCATCATAAGGCGTTTCAATGTAAACAACTTTCTGATTGGAATTAATATTGAAATATTCACCTTTGGAACAGGTCGCCCCATCTTTCCAGAATTCGCGAATTCCTTGAAGTGCATCTCCACAGTATATTGTATTTACAAAAACACCTTTTGATGTCGCTTGCGAACAAACTTCTTTGTAATTAACTGGCCCCTGATTAAATGGTTCGTTACCTGCGATGTATATCAATCTCAAATCCTTCGGATCATTTGACCAAGCTAATTCGTTCAACGATTTCTGAATGACCGCACCACAATATTCAGATCCGCCGTTTGTTTTCAAAGAGAACAACTTTTCAGAAACCACATCCAAATTGGTTGTAAAAGGCGTTTGTTGCCTTATATAATTGGAAGACGCTGAAAGACCATCATTTCCGTAATCATACATCGCAATTTCTATCGTTGGTATTTCACCATTGTATTTCAATCCACTCGCTTCGTTGACGATTGCCCAAATACGCGATTTTGCCTGGTCAATCAATCCGTCCATACTATTTGAAGTATCGAATAAAATGACCAATTGAACTTTCCTTTTCGGTGGATTAATTTGTGCCGTCAACAGAGAACTCACCAATGTAACGACTAATAGAGAAACAAGTTTTTTCATGGAATTTAGTTTTAGAATGTTGGATACACCTAAATTCCAGAAACGTTCATTTTTAAGTTAAAAGTGAAGAGCTAAAGAGTTAAACAGTTAAGGAATAAAAATTAATTAATCCTATGTGAAATTAACTCTTCAATCTTAACTTTTAACTCTAAACACTATTTATAAGTAAAAAATCGAATCGCTAACTCATAACCTGTTAGTCCGAAACCAAAAATACAACCTGCACAAACAGGACTTAGTAAAGATTCATGTCTGAATGACTCCCGACCAGCGATATTTGAAATATGAACCTCAACAACAGGAATTGATATAGCTGAAATGCAATCTCGGATGGAAACACTTGAGTGCGAATAACCTCCGGCATTCAATACGATTCCATCTACTTCGGCTTGTTGCAATTTATTGATGATTTCACCTTCCACATTGGATTGAAAATATGCCAATTCACAATCAAATTTTGATTTCAATTCGTCGAAATAATTTTCAAAGCTTACATTACCATATATTTGTGGGTCTCGTGTGCCGAGTAAGTTTAAATTAGGTCCATTTAAAATTAATAATTTCATTTTGTCGAATTGGAGTCGCGATATTAAGAATTTTGTTTCATATCTGAAAATCGAAAAAGGATTGGCTGAAAATTCAATTCTTGCCTACCAAAACGACGTAGCTAAACTCTGTGATTTCGCAGTATCAAATCAGAAAAGTCCGACCGAAATAACATATAACGATTTAAAACAATTCATTGCTGAACTATTTGATTTGGGACTAAGCGCTCGAAGTCAAGCCCGTATTATTTCAGGAATTAAACAATTTTACGCGTTTTTACTATTGGAAAATGTTATTTCTGATGACCCAAGCGAATTACTAGAACAACCCAAAATCGGACGAAAATTACCTGAAATATTAACAATAGACGAAATTGACGCATTGATAGCAGCGATTGATTTGAGCAAAAATGAAGGACACCGCAATCGAGCGATAATCGAAACATTATACAGCTGTGGCTTGCGCGTAAGTGAATTGATAAACCTTCGATTCAGTGATTTGTATTTTGACGAGGGATTTATTCGCGTAATTGGAAAAGGAAATAAGGAAAGATTAGTGCCCGTCAGTCCACAAGTTCAAAAAGAGATTGAATTGTATAACAACCATATTCGAAGGCATCAAGAAATTACAAAGGGTCATGAAAACATTGTTTTTTTAAATCGTCGTGGAAGTCAGTTAACTCGTGTGATGATTTTTACAATAATAAAAGAATTAGCGAAGTCTATTGATTTGAAGAAAACAATTTCACCACACACATTCAGACATTCATTCGCAACACATTTGATAGAAGGTGGCGCCAATTTAAGAGCAATTCAAGATATGCTTGGTCATGAATCAATAACCACGACGGAAATATATACTCACTTGGATCAACGATTTTTACGCGAAGCCATTCTCAGTTTTCACCCAAGAAATTCTAGCTAAAATATTGATTTCAAACTATTTTTGAAATTCTTTATAGAAAAACTGAAATATCTTGATTTTCTATTTGTCATTTTAAAAGAAATACTTATCTTTGCAACCGCTTTTTACATTTTTAAAGAAAACAAAAAGACATGTCACGAGTTTGTCAATTAACAGGAAAGTCAGTAATGGTGGGAAATAACGTTTCTCACTCGAACAGAAAAACGAAGCGTCGTTTTTACCCAAATTTAGTAACAAAGAAATTTTTTGTTCCTGAAGATAATTCATTTATTACGTTGAAAATTTCAACATCCGCTTTGAGAACAATAAACAAGAAAGGAATAACTGCTTGTTTGAAAGAAGCTCGTGAAAAAGGATATTTAAAATAAACCTGTTGCGAAACAGCAAAAGTTAGAAGAAAATGGCAAAGAAAAGTAAAGGTAATCGAATCCAAGTAATTCTTGAGTGCACAGAGCACAAAGATTCGGGAATGGCGGGAACTTCTCGTTACATTACAACAAAAAATAGAAAGAATACTCCCGATAGAATGGAGATTAAAAAATTCAACCCGATCTTGAAAAGATACACGGTTCATAAAGAAATTAAATAATTAAAAGATGGCAAAGAAAGTAGTAGCTTCCCTTCAAAAAGGTGGCGGTAAGGAACACACCAAGGTTATTAAAATGGTGAAATCTGACAAATCAGGTTCATATACTTTTAAAGAAGAAATCGTTCACAACGATAAAGTGAAAGAGTGGTTTGCAAAAAACTAATTGATAAACAATAAATTTTAAAGCTTCCACTTTGGGAGCTTTTTTTTTGACTAATGGGATTATTCGATTTTTTTTCACGATCTAAAAAAGAAAGTCTTGATCAGGGACTTGAAAAAACAAAACAATCTTTTTTCTCAAAGATTGCTCGAGCTATTGTTGGTAAGTCAAAAGTTGATGACGAAGTTTTAGACAATCTTGAGGAGATTCTTATTAGCTCGGATGTCGGTGTTGAAACTACGCTGAAAATTATTGATCGTATTCAAGCCAGAGTTTCTCGGGACAAAGTTTTAGGAACAGATGAATTGAACCATGTTCTTCGTGATGAAATAGCTGCTTTACTTGAGGAAAATAATTCCAATCAAAACGGTCAACTGGAAATTAACCCGCCAGCTGATGGAAATCCATATGTTATAATGGTTGTTGGAGTAAATGGAGTTGGAAAAACAACTACGATCGGAAAACTGGCTTATCAATTTAAAAAAGCGGGTAAAAAGGTGGTTTTAGGTGCAGCCGATACGTTCAGAGCTGCAGCCGTTGATCAACTTATTATTTGGTCGAAACGAGTGGATGTCCCTATCGTTCAGCAAGGAATGGGTGCCGACCCAGCCAGTGTAGCTTTTGATACGCTCCAATCCGCAAAATCGCAAAATGCTGACGTTGTAATTATCGATACCGCTGGGAGACTGCACAATAAAGTTAATTTGATGAATGAGTTAAGTAAAATAAAGCGTGTCATGGAAAAAGTTGTTCCAAATGCTCCGCACGAAATTTTACTTGTTCTCGATGGATCAACTGGTCAAAATGCTTTTGAACAAGCAAAGCAATTTTCTCAAGCTACAGATATTAACGCGTTGGCAGTCACAAAATTAGACGGAACTGCCAAAGGAGGAGTTGTTATCGGAATAAGCGATCAAATGAAAATTCCAGTGAAATACATTGGTGTTGGCGAAAAAATGGAAGACCTGCAACTTTTTGATCGGAAAGAATTTGTAGATTCTTTATTTTCAGATTAAACTAATTTAAAAGAAATTAACAATCTTAATTTCTTATCAACTTTCTTCTTTTTTCAGTTTAAATTCAATAATTTGGTGTCCTAAAACATCAAACTATGAAAAGAATTTACGTCGTTTTCTGGATAACAATCTCCATGTTAACCATTTCGAATTCATCCTTCTCTCAGCAATGGGTAGAAATGATGAAAAATCCGAATGCCAACTTTTATGAAACGCAAGCCGCATTCGAATCTTATTGGGCAGGAAAAACCATTCAAAAAGGAAAAGGTTACAAAGCTTTCAAGCGTTGGGAGCATTATATGGAACCAAGAGTTTACCCATCTGGGAATGTCACTTTACCGTCTCAGACTTACAAAAATTACAAGCAATGGGAAGCTGATCTAGCAGCTGCTGGTATCCCAAAATCAACCAATGGGAGCTGGCAAATAATTGGACCAATTGGTAAGCCTACCGGTGGTGGTGCTGGTCGCTTGAATTTCATTCGTTTTGATCCAACTAACAGTAATACCATTTGGGTTGGTGCTCCTGATGGTGGCTTGTGGAAAACGACAAATGGCGGTACATCTTGGACTACAAATACAGATCAATTAACGGTTATCGGTGTTTCAGATGTGGCAATTGACCCAACGAATTCACAAATAATGTATTTAGCAACAGGTGACTCTGACGGAAGTGATACATTTAGTAGTGGAGTTTTAAAATCAACTGATGGCGGTGCAACTTGGAACACGACTGCATTAAATTGGACAGCAAGTCAAGGACGTACGATTGGAAGATTACTCATACATCCAACAAATCCACAGATTTTAATAGCTTTTACAAATGCAGGTATTTTTAGATCTACAAATGGAGGCACCTCTTGGACTAATCCAACTGGAACTTTCGCTTGTTCTGACGGCGAGTTTAAACCAGGTGACCCAACTACAGTTTATGCTTGTGGAACTACATTCAAAAGATCTACAGATGGAGGAGCAACTTGGACTGCAGTAACTTTACCACTTACGACGGGTATTGCAAGATTGTCTATGGCGGTAACAGCAGGTAACAACGCATATGTGTATTTACTTGCCGCAAACAATACAGATAGTGGCTTCAAAGGATTGATGCGATCTACCAATAGTGGTGGAGCTTTTACAACCCAATCCACAACTCCTAATGTATTAGGTTTTGATAACGGAGCGGATGCAGGAGGTCAAGGATGGTATGATTTGGCAATTGCGGCATCACCAACAAACGCAGAAGAAGTTATCATCGGAGGGGTAAATCATTGGAAATCAACGAATGGAGGTTCAACATGGACGATGGTTTCACACTGGTACGGTGGTTTTAGTAAGCCATATGTGCATGCCGACGTTCATGATATTCAATATTTACCTGGTTCAGGAACTACAATTTTATCTGCCAATGACGGTGGGTTTTTCAAAACTACAAATGGTGGAACTTCATGGACTGATTTAAGTTCAAATTTGGCAATTGCACAGCAATATCGATTTAGTTTATCGACATCTTCTTCAAACTTGATACTTGCAGGACACCAAGATAATGGAACCAACAGAACTTCCACAACAAGTTTGACACCTTGGACAGAAGTTGGTGGTGGTGATGGAATGGATTGTTTTATAGATAGAACAAATAATAACAGACAGATCTCATCGGTTTATTATGGTGATTATTCAAGAACACTTACAGGAGGAACAACCTTTGCTGACATTACAGATCCAGCAGGTCAAGGTGAATGGGTTAGTCCAATCAAACAAGATCCAGTCGATGCAAATATCGCCTATTCAGCGGGTCGAGCTGCTTTGTACAAATCATCTAATATTTGGGCAACCACAGTTGCTTGGACAACCATGGGAACACCTCAAGGAACAGGCTCAATAATTGAAATGGCAATAGCTCCTAGTAATAATCAAATCATATATTGTTTAAAAACAGGATCAGGTGGTGTTTCAAAATCAACAAACGGTGGAACTTCATTTACTTCAGTTTCTACAGGCCTGCCGACTTCAGTTGCACCGACATGGGTTGCTGTATCAAATACTGATCCGAACGTTGTCTTTGTTACTTATTCTGGATATTCGGCGACAGCAAAAGTTTATAAGTCAACAAATGGAGGTACATCATGGACAAATATCTCGACAGGTCTACCAAACGTTCCTGTGAATTGTGTTGTTTATCAAAATGGTGCAGCCGGTGGAGATGGGATTTATGTTGGAACAGATATTGGTGTTTATTATAGGGATAATAGCACAAATGGGTGGATTGATTTTAGTCAAGGACTTCCAAACTGCGAAGTATCAGATCTTGAAATCTATTATGCAACAGGTAGACTAAGAGCTGCAACATTTGGCAGAGGAACATGGGATTCCGATTTGTACTCTTCAGTACCTTCAGCTCCAGTTGCTTCTTTTACAGCTGACAACGTAAATATTTGTGTTGGCCAAAACGTACAATTCACGAGTACTTCAACAGGACAGCCTACTTCATATAGTTGGACTTTCCAGGGTGGAACACCAGCAACAAGTACTACTCAAAATCCAAGTGTTACCTATAATACTGCTGGAACTTTTGATGTTTCGTTAACAGTTACAAATGCTAATGGAAACGATATTGAAACACAAACAGGATATATTACGGTAACAGGTGCATCAACAAATACACTTCCTGTGAATGAAGGTTTTACAGCAGCTACTTTCCCTCCAACAACTCCTGCTGCCTGGACGATTATTAATACCGATGGCGGTGCAACGACATGGTCGAGAATTGCTACAGTGGGTGTTGCCCCAACTGCTGGTAATTCTATGATGTTTGACAATTATAATTTTGATGATTCGGGAAATTCAGATGAGATGCGTTTGCCTAAATTGAATTTTACAAGTTATTCTGCTGCTCAAATGACATTTCATGTGGCTTATGCACCATTTACTCAAAATAATCAAGTATTCGCTGATGGATTGCAAATTATGATATCAACAGATTGCGGGACAAACTGGACATCATTGTACAATAAATCAGGTGGTACAGTGGCAGCTGGAAATTTGCCAACTGTCGCACCAATTACTACTCAGTTTACTCCAACTTCAGCCCAATGGAGACAAGAAACAATTGATTTAACAAGCTATATTGGTCAATCTAACGTGATAATTGCATTTAAAAATATGGCGGCATACGGTAATAGGTTGTTTATTGATAATATAAATCTTACAGGAACGGCTGTACCAACTCCTCCGACAGCAAGTTTTACCTCAACTCCAACAGGATCGGCTTGTACAGGACAAACTATTCAATATACGAGTACATCAACTGGAAGTCCTTCATCTTACTCATGGACATTTACAGGAGGCACACCCGCCACAAGCACAGCTCAAAATCCAACAGTGACTTATTCAGCTCCTGGGAACTACACGGTTGCATTAACTGCCACGAATTCGATGGGTAACAATACATCAACGCAATCAAATTACATTACGATTAATCAAACTCCTTCAATTACTGGAACAACACCAGCAAGTCGCTGTGGAACAGGAACCGTATCCCTTGGTGCAACTGCTTCAACAGGGACGATTTCTTGGTTTTCTGTGGCAACTGGAGGAACTGCAATAGGAACAGGGGCGGCATTTACATCTCCATCAATTTCTGCAAATACAACTTATTATGTAGAAGTAACTTCAAACGGTTGCACATCTGCAAGAACTGCTGTTTTAGCCACAGTTAATACAAATCCAACTGTGAACGCACCTGCAACTCAGAACATTTGTCTTGGAAGTTCATCATCCGCAATTAATTTCACAGGAAATAGTGCTAATTCAACCTATGCTTGGACGAATACCAATACGGCTATTGGTTTAGGTGCATCTGGTGCTGGAAATATTGCATCATTTACCCCTACAACAACAGGAACATCCTCTGTTACGGTTACGCCGACTTTGGGAACGTGCACCGGAACACCGGTTACATTTACAATTAATGTAAATCCTGTGCCAACAGTTACTTTTGATTTATCATCTGTAACTCCACCTTGTGCATATGATCCTTCAATTACTTTACCTATTGGTTCTCCAGCTGGAGGAACTTTTTCAGGTCCAGGTGTAAGTGGAACAAACTTCAATCCTGCTAATGCGGGTGCGGGAACACATACAATAACCTATTCAGTTACACAAAACGGTTGTACAGGGTCGGCTGGCTCAACCATCACAGTTGACGCATGTTCTGGAATTGAGGATACTGAGAATATGCCAATTATCATTTATCCAAACCCAACGAATGGATTATTAAAGATAGAAGGAATGTCCTCTGACATGAAAACTGTCGAATTAATTGATGCTTCTGGTCGTATAGTTTCTAAATGGAATGTGAACGGGAATTCCATGCAACTTGATTTGAGTAAATTCTCTACAGGAAATTACAACCTGAAAATCTCTAGTATGGATAAAGTAATTTTGAAAAAGATTCAGATTAAAAAGTAGATTTTAGTTTATATTTGAAAGAGGTTACGAAATTTCGTAACCTCTTTTTATTTTGTTCATTTTTTTTTGGATTAAATTTCATTTAAATTTTAAAATGCATTTGATATATCCAAAAATATATTATCTTTGCATTCCTATTTTGATCACGATTTAAGTTAAGATATTATGAAAAGAACGTTTCAACCATCGGTAAGAAAGAGAAGAAACAAGCACGGATTCCGAAGCAGAATGGCTACAAAGAATGGTCGTCGCGTGTTAGCAGCTCGTAGACGCAAAGGAAGAAAGAAGCTTACAGTTTCTGATGAGCCGATGCACAAGCGTTAATAGTTTATTAATAGAATTTCTAAGCCTTCTCTTTTGGGAAGGCTTTTTTGTTTCTCTGAAGTTTTATAATAAAAAAAAGTTCCCCGAAAGGAACTTTTAATAACAAAATGTAATTTGAATTTACTTCACCAATACGCTTGGAGCAGCAGCTAATATTTCTGCACTTGTTTCGGATGCAAATTTCTCGAAATTAGAAACGAATTTAATAGCTAAACTGTTTGCAGCAGAATCATAAGCATTTTTATCAGACCATGTATTTCTCGGATTCAATAATTCAGCTGGTACTTCATCGCAAGATGTTGGAAAAGCTAAATTAAATATTGGAAGTTGCTCAAAATGGACGTTGTTGAGTTTTCCTGTAAGCGCTGCAGTAATCATCGCCCTTGTGTATGAAAGTTTCATCCTACTTCCAACCCCATAAGATCCGCCAGACCAACCTGTATTTATTAACCAAACGTTAATGTTTGTACCATCTAATTTTTCGCCGAGCAATTTAGCGTATTTTGCAGGGTGAAGTGGCAAGAAAGCAGCCCCAAAACCAGCTGAAAAAGTAGTTGTTGGCTCAGTAATTCCAACCTCCGTACCTGCAACTTTCGCTGTATATCCAGACATGAAATGATACATAGCTTGCTCTTTCGTCAATTTAGAAATCGGAGGCAAAACTCCAAAGGCGTCTGCTGTTAAAAAGAATATGTTTTTAGGTGATCCTCCAATTGAAGGCACCGCAATGTTATCGATGTGATGAATCGGATAGGAAACACGCGTATTCTCAGTGATACTTCCGTCTGTATAATCCGGTGTAGATGACTCATTATCGAAACCTATATTTTCAAGAAGTGCTCCAAACTTAATTGCGTCAAAAATTTGGGGTTCCTTTTCTCTGGTTAAATCAATCGTTTTGGCATAACATCCACCTTCAAAATTGAATACTGAATTATCCGACCAACCATGCTCATCATCTCCAATTAAACGACGATTCGGATCTGAAGATAAGGTTGTCTTCCCTGTGCCTGATAACCCAAAGAAAATAGCTGTATCACCATCCTCGCCAATATTTGCGGAACAATGCATCGAAAGTACATTCTTCTCGTGGGGAAGAACAAAATTCAATGCGGAAAAAATTCCTTTTTTGATTTCTCCCGTGTATCCTGTTCCACCGATAAGAATCATTTTTCTTGTAAAATTCAAAATGGCAAAATTATGTTGACGCGTTCCATCAATTGCAGGATCAGCCTTAAAGCTTGGAATACAGACAACATGCCATTCAGGATTGAAACTCTCTAGGTCTGCATCTGTCGGACGTAAAAACATGTTGTATGCGAACAAATTAGACCATGGAAGTTCAGTCACAACACGAATGTTCAAGCGAAAATTTGGATCTGAACAAGCATAAGCATCTCGAACATAGACATCCTTCTCATTCAAGTATGCTTTCATCCGATTGTATAACGCATCAAATTTTTCTGGCGAGAATCCAATATTTACATCTCCCCACCAAACGGCGTTTTCAGTAATTTCATCACGAACAATAAAACGATCTTTTGGTGATCTTCCTGTAAATTCCCCTGTCTCAATAGCCAAAGCACCCGTATCGGTTAGTATACCTTCACCGGTAATGATACAATCTTCAATAAGTTCAGAAGGAGTTAAATTCCAAAATTGGGTTCCGAGGTTCGTAAGTCCAATCGATTTGTTTAGATCTGAGTTCGACCCGTATTTTCCTGTTAATTCCATATTAAATTTTCTTAGCAAGAAGCTATATTACAATACAAAATTAACCCTTAGGAAGCGATTGAACACTCATTTTACTTAGTTTTTTCCAACAACGAAAAAGAAAGCTGTTGAGAAAAAAAATAGTATAAAATCAAAAAAAAATTGTATATTAATCTAAGTGTTATAATTACACTAAGTCATTTGGTTTGGTATTTGTTAAATGATAATTTAAATGGTTATTGTTGATATTACAAAAATAAAAATGTAATTCTGGTGATTAGTAACGTTTACTTTTGTAATCTGTAAAAAAAGAACTATGTCTTTAAAAATTGGGAAACTAGGTCGAATTACTATTACTTTGACCTTCATTTTACTCTTCTCTTTCTGCGTGGATCAAAAAAAATCACGATTAAAATTCGTTGATGCACCAACCACGTGGTATTCGAAAGGGTTAATCCACCTAAATCAATTGAAGCAATTCGAACAAGGAATTCAGTATGAAAAATCCATCGTTATTCTAAAGAATGAATCATCTGTACTTCCATTTGGGAATTTAAAAACTAATATTTCATTAATAAGTATTGGCGGTGAATCAACGTTTTTCAAAGATGGAATTGAATTATTTACCGATGTTACTTCATTTCAAGTTCCTGCATCCAATTTATTGAACGACGATCAATTTGAATCACTTAAATCTTCAGATTTTGTGATCATTGGAATGCATGCTACTAAAGAGGATCGCATATTCGACTCTATAAGTGAAAACGTAGTTCGAAGACTTCCAAAATCCTGTAAAAAAATTCTTGTTGTTTTTGGAGCAAGTGATTTTGTAAATTCAGTTAACCCTGATTTATTTGATGTCATTGTTCTCGGACACGAAAATCATCAAATAGCTCAAAATCGAGTCGCTCAATTACTTTTCGGGGCTATTGGAACAAATTCAAAAACAAGGGAACAATTAAATAAATTTCCAAAAGATGCAGGTAAGGAGATAAAATCAAATGGGCGATTGAAATTTACGCTGCCAGAAGAAGTAGGTATAGATCCTCAAAAACTAAATAAAATCGATGAAATTGCTCTGAATGGAATTAAAGCCGGAGCCTATCCAGGATGTCAAATCGCCATAGCTGTTGATGACAAAATTATCTTTCGAAAAAGCTACGGAACACATACATATGAAAATAAAAATGAATCGGTTAAAAATAATGATCTCTATGACATAGCATCTATTACTAAAATAGCCGCTTCTACCCTACTTGCAATGCATTTGAATTGGAAAAATGAATTTAATCTCGATAAATCCCTGGGTGAATATATCCCAAATGTAACAGGAAAAACAGCTTATGGTTCAATAATCATTCGCGACATGATGGCGCATCAAGCAGGCCTGACACCTTTTATTCCATTTTACAAGAGGACACTCAAAAATGGTCTGTTGAATTCGGAAATTTATTCTAAGACTCAAAAAGAAGAGTTTGATTTAAAAGTAGCAGATGGGATTTATATGAAGCGAAATTATGTCGATAGCATTTATAAACAAATATTAGCAACTCCCTTAGGAACAAAGAAATATGAATATTCAGATTTATGTTACTATTTCACTCAAAAAATATTGGAAAAGCAGATTGGAAAACGTCAAGATTTATTCCTTTTAGAAAATATCTACAAACCCATGGGGTTGCGTTATGCTCGCTACCTACCTTTAAATTATTTTGATAAATCAAATATTATCCCGACTGAAAACGATTTGGCATTTCGTAAGCAATTACTTCATGGTGCGGTTCATGATCCTGGAGCGGCAATGCTTGGTGGAGTCGCTGGGCATGCTGGACTTTTTTGCAACGCAACTGATTTGGCAAGCATTATGCAATTATTTTTAAATAAAGGTTCATACGGTGGAATGCAGTATTTTGATGAGAAAACGACTGCCGAATTTACAAAACAGCAATTTACAGGCAATCGTCGTGGAGCAGGATTTGACAGACCAAATGCAAGCGGTGGAGGAACTTGTGATAAATTGGCCTCTCAGCAAAGCTTTGGACATTCTGGTTTTACAGGAACGCTAGCTTGGGCTGATCCAAAAGATAAAGTGATTTTTGTCTTTCTTTCCAATCGAGTCAATCCCGATCAAGATAACTGGAAATTAAGGGATATGGGCATTCGAACGGAAATTCAACACGTCGTTTATGAAGCGATTCAGACAAGGAAAAAATAGAACTTAGGATTACTAATGAAAATAATTTCGTTCATAGCTAAACTAAGTAAATTATTCGCTACCGAAAATTCGTATATATTTTCTGTTTTCGTGCTATTTGAAATTTCTTTTTCAATCGCTCAAAGTAATTTACCTAAAGTTTCTTTCGGGAAAATTGATCGAATTTCGAACTTTAAATCCAAATTTGTTACTGCAAGAAATGTTGATATTTGGTTACCGGAGGGTTATTCGAATTCAACTAAATATGCGGTGTTGTACATGCATGATGGTCAAATGCTATTCGACCCTGAAATAACTTGGAATAAACAATCTTGGAATGCAGATGAAACGGCTCACAATTTAATTACAAAGAAACTAGTAAGAGATTTAATTATTGTCGGAATATGGAACGTCGACAGCACGAGACACCAAGATTACTTTCCACAAAAACCATTTGAATCCATGAAAAAAAGTCAGAAAGATTCTATTTCTGCTCAACTGCATCGAGTTGGTAGATGCAAAACAAATTGTCAACCTAATTCAGACAACTACTTAAAGTTCATTACACGTGAATTGAAACCCTACATCGATCAAAAATATTCTGTTTACAAGAACCCATCAAATACATTCATTGCCGGAAGCAGTATGGGTGGATTAATTTCTATCTATGCAATATGTGAATACCCAAATATTTTTGGCGGTGCAGCTTGCATATCAACGCATTGGCCAGGAACTTTTTCTCTTGAAAACAATGGATTTCCTGATGCAATTTCAATTTATTTGAAAAATAACCTTCCAAATCCCAAGTCGCATAAAATTTATTACGATTGTGGAGATCAAACATTGGATGCACTTTATCCAGAAATACAACAGAAAATTGATCGAATTATGAAAAAAAAAGGTTTCAGTGAAAAAAATTGGTTGACTAAATACTTTCCGGGAGAAAATCATAGTGAACAATCGTGGCAGAAACGCTTAGAGGAACCTTTCTATTTTTTATTAAAATAAAAATCAAGCAATTAAAATGATTTCTCGCAAGCGATTTAACTAAACTTACTTCACCGATATTTTCACTCAGAATTAATTAATATCTAGAAGCATTTGTTTAATTTTCTTTGCATCCTCTTTCGATAAGCAATACGCCGAAGCTGTTCCACCAAGAACTTTTATGTGTATGTCAGCACCCACAAAATGTTCATCAATTTTTATATTCCGAACAGATTTAAATGTCACAACTTGTTCATCAACTCCAAACATGCTTTTATTTCTCTTACGAATTGTAATTGTTTTTTCAGTTAAATCAATGGTTATTCTCCAAGGATTTAGCACGTGTGCCCCTTTTCCATTCATGATCAATGCATTCGAAGCGGATGCTGTTTCAAATCTCATAATTCAAGTTTTTCAATTTACTGCTATTCGGCCATTTGGTTTTTCATACCAACCTTTACCAGGCGGTATAGCCACAACGCGTCCATCTCTTCCTTCTCGCCAACCATAACCACTTTTTATTTCAACAACTCGTCCATCTCTCCCCTCTCGCCAAGAACTCGTGGGAGCATATTTCACAACTCGACCGTCTCGACCTTCACGCCAGTAATATCCGTCAGGAATAGTGACAACTTTTCCATCTTGACCTCTTCTCCAATTTGACATCTTACTTATTGATTTGTTCGTGGCAATTTACATAATTTTCACCATAAAAATAAAAAACTCCCATTAAATATTATAATGGGAGTTTTAAGTAACTGTTTGAGAACGGATTAATTATTCCTTAAAATCCTTCAAATCAATTTTTTCATTAACAACCATTTTAGATACTTTGCCCGAGAAAGACATCTCTCCAAATGACATTGACATCGAATGCGGGAAAAGAATTCCACCTACATCTTTGTAATCTCCTAAAACACTCGTTGATTCTACGGTTTCCTCTCCTTGTTTTCTAATGGAAACTGATTTTTCCTTTAAGAACGTAGTTTTGTTGAAGTAATCATAAGATTCTGAAGAATCCTCGATCGTTTTAACGACATAAAAGTCTGTACCATTTTGATTTTCGATACCGATCAAATCATAATTTGTTCCATTTTTTGCATAATTCAACTCAGGGAAAAGTCCACTTGATTTTTTCTTGGAGTTCATCTCTTCGGAAGTCATCTCTTTTTTACCAGCTTGCATGTTGTAAGTAAATCCAGATTTACCGTCAAAATATGACTTTTGGAATACCATACCTTGACCTTCCATTTTTTGGGCTTCAGTTTCCGGGAACATCCAATAGTCCGTCATTTTTATAGGAATCGGAAGTTTAGCGGAAGTCATATCTGTTACTCGCTCATATGACTTAATTTTCTTCAACTTTTTAGATAATTCTTTCTTGTTTTTCGTTTGCGTAACGGCATAAATGTAATTATCAATTAATTGTTCCTTGGAGATATCGGCTTTTTTGATCTCCTTCACTTCATTTCCAAAGGCATCTAATAATTCGATTTTTCCATCTGAATCAAATTTTTTCAATTTGTCGATAATCTCTTCATTTCCAACAACAACGATATTACAATTTTTTGAGGTAAAATATTGTTGAGCCATATCCAATACATCTTGCTTATTAACGGACTCTAATCGTTGCAAATACGTCTTATAGTAGTCTTTTGGCAAATTATGCTTGATAATGTTTAATGCAAAACGGGCAACAGTTTGAGGATTTTCCAATGAAATAGCGAATTTTCCGTTCATTGTGGATTTGGTTAAATTTAACTCTTCATCCTTTACGAATTCGGTAGTTATTTTTTCAAATTCACCTAATATTTGAGTTATTGCTGAATCCGTAACAGCATTTCTAAAATTACCTCCTGCTGACAACCAAGCACCGTCATCTTGAATATTCAATGATGAATAACAACCATAGGTATAAGCTTTGTCTTCACGAAGATTTTGCATCAAACGTGTACCAAAACCACCACCACCAAAGATATTATTTAAAACGGTTAATGGTAATTGATTTTTATCTCCTGTCATTATTTTTACAGGGAAAGTAACGTAAACAACTGACTGAACAGCTCCTGGTTTCTTCACAAAAACAACGCGATTTCCTTTTGAAAAATTACCAGCATTAAAAGGATTTTCTAACGCACTTCCTCCTGACCAAGACCCGAAATACTTGTTTACAAGTTCTTCAGTTTGTTGACGATTTATATCTCCAACAACGACCAAATAACTCGCCTTTGGAGTGAAATATTTTTTGAAAAAATTGACAACATCTTCTCGTGTAATATTATTGAGAGTCGCCTCGGTCATTACATCACTGTATGGGTGATTTGGAAAGTTTACTTTTACAATCGCATTTTGAGCCATTGTATTTGCATCCGATTTTGCGGACATCAATGCTGATTCATTTTGTTTTTTGATACGATCAAATTCCGATTGTGGAAAATTAGCATTCATCAAAATGTCAGACATCAAGGTCAAGCCCTTGTCTACGTGTTTAGTTAAACAAGAAAGAAACATGGAGTTTTTATCAGCGGATAAAGATGCTCCGATGTAATCAATTTCCTTATCTAACTGATCTTTCGAACGATTATTGGTTCCTGACATGATTAATGATCCTGCCATATCAGAAAGACCAGCTTTGTTACCCTCAATTCTCAGAGTTGAACCCATGCTCAAATCAAATGAAACTTTTTGTATTTTATGATTTTCAGAGAGTATAACCGTTATTCCGTTTGCCGTTGTAAACACTTCAGATTCTTTCAAATCATTTGCTTTTTGTGGCGCAGGGGTCGGCATTACGGAACGATCCAATTGAGCTTGAACGAATCCCGTAAAAAGTATGATGGAGCTTAAAATTATCTTTTTCATGACTTTCAATTTATTTCTTTGGTAAATAATGTAGAATGACCCGTGCATCCTGAGTAAGGTATTTTTTAGCAACACGCTGAATGTCCTCTCGTGTAACTTTCATATAATTGTTCATTAAGGTATTCACACGATCAGCATTTCCATAATAAACACGGTTGTCTGCCAAATTTTCAGCGATTCCAGCTATAGTTGAATTGGCGCTTACTAAATCATTTTCAAATTTGTTTCTTGCTTTTTGAAATTCATCCTCAGAAATCAATTCGTTTTTGATCAACTCAATTTGCGCATCAAATTCGGATTGAATAGCATCTAACTCCACTCCATTTGAAGCAATTGCAGCGAAAATTTCAACACCTGCGTCTTCTAAAGCGAAATTAAACGAGAAGGCAAACGTTGCCATTTCCTTCTTTTCGACAATCGTTTTATTTATTCGGGAGCTGCTTCCACCTGAAAGGACCTCATTCAACATTTCCAAAGCATACGAATCTTCACTGCGTTGCTCAGGTAATTTGTAACCCATAAAAAGCGCTGGTAATTGAATGTTGTCATAAACTACATCCTTAATAACACCGTTTATTGATGAGCGGTCTTTTTCTGTTCGTTTGATTTCAATTGGTTTGGCTGTCATTGAAGCAATCAATTTCTTAGCAGCAGGATCTTTTGAATTCAAGAAATCTTGTTTATCAAATTTTGACTTTGCGATTCCATAGCGTTTTTCAAAATCCGCATCAGATTGAGCGATAAAATCACGGTATAGCGTAATCGCCTGACCTTTGGGCATCGATGCAAAATATTTATCAATCCATTTTTTAGTTTGAGCGATATCCAAATCACCTGCTATTGATAAAGTAGCATTTGACGGAACATAATACGTTTTGTAAAAATTGATATAATCTTCTTCTTGCGCAGCATCTAAGTGCTCCATACTTCCAATTGGAACCCAATTATACGGATGACTTGGAAACGTTCTTTTAAACATTTCGGTCAAAAATGAGGCATAAGGTTGGTTATCCACTCGCTGACGTTTCTCTTCTTTTACAACACTTCTTTGAGTCTCAATTCCCTTTATATCAACTTTAGCGTGAAGCATTCGTTCACTTTCTAGCCAAAGTCCAAGTTCCAATTGATTAGATGGAAGGATTTCATAGTAATAAGTTCTGTCTTGTGAAGTATTTGCATTCAAGACTCCCCCATTTTTCTCCACCAATTCACTGTATTTTCCGCGTCCAATATTTTCAGAACCTTCAAACAATAAATGTTCGAAAAAGTGAGCGAAACCCGTTCTGTCCGTATTTTCATTTTTAGAACCCACGTGATACAAAACGGAAACCGCAACTATAGGTGTTGAGTGTTCCTCATGCAGAATTACGTGAATGCCATTAGGCAAATCGTATTCCACGAACTCGATTTTCTTTTGTGAAAAGACGCTTAAATTTGTCAAAAGCACCATTCCAGATAATACAATTTTTCTCATCTTTAGATTTTTGCAGCGCTAAGGTAACTCAGAAAATCGAAATAAAAATCACAAAATGATATGTGGTTGTTAATTGAAATGAACGGAATGAATTGAATATGGTCTGAAATTTGGTTATTTTTGAAAATATGAAATTTTCAAGCGTACTTTCTTTCCTCTTTTTATCCTTCATATCTCAAGCGCAAAATGTCGTTCCGATGAAGGATTTCAATAACTTTTTTGTTTCTTTCCAAGACGGATTTTTTCAGACAATCGAATTACAGCCAATTATTGAATATAAAGCCGGAGATGAATTGGTTGCTTATGTCGACACCCGGGGAAATTTACGCTTATATGACGGGAAAAGTAGAAAAGATGTTACCAATCTTACAACCGAATATCAAGTTTCAGATCACCTGATGGGGTTTTATATTTCAGGTTCATTGCGAGCCTATTCACAGGGTAAATTTCTTCGATTGACCAACTTTGCACGCGGTTTTTCGGTAAAAGATAGTATTATTATTTTCGAGGATACGCAATATAAATCATTAAATGTGCTTTACAAAGGAATTTCTACACAATTGACGGTATTTTCAGAATTAGACCTTTTAAAACTTCCAAATTACATAGGTGAAAACATTGTGATTTATAAAGACAATGCCTTGAATGCGTTTGCCTTTTGGAGGGGAAACACCTATGAAATTGGAAACTTTAATGAAGAAATTATTAATTACAACATCGGAACGGATGTTTTTTGTTTTAACGACCCATTCAATCAATCTTTTGTTGTTTTTGAAAATGGAAAATTTACCGATGTCGAGCAATTGCATGTAAAAAAATATAAGAGTGGTCGAGGGTTTGTGGTCTATGAGGATATTAATGGAAACTTATTTCGATTCGAGAATGGTGAAAAAACCCAACTTTCGAATTTCTCTGCCTCATTTTGGGATGTGAAAGATGATATGGTAGTTTGGTCTGAGAATAGTTATGTTTTTGCCTTTACAAATGGACAAAAAGTTCAAGTTGCTAATTTTATTCCTGAAACGTATCTGATCAAAAACAATATCTACGCTTTTAAGAACATTTACGGAGGTGTTAGTGCTCTTGTCGACGGAAAAGTGGAGGAAATGACAAATAACGTAGATGCAGAATTTGAAATTTACGGAAATAAGGTTCTGGTAAAATTGTTTAACAAAACAAACATGGTTTTCAGTGAAGGGAAAAAATATTCAAATTAAAATTGGACTAATTTCTTTTTTATTCTTTCTTACGACCAAGGCATTTGCTCAGGTTCCGGAATTTGATCGTTTGGAGCAATTATTTTATCAAAAACATTATAAAATCGTTTATCGAAAAGCGAATCGTTTGTTAAACAATCCTGAATTCGATTATTCGAAAATGCCACTTTACTATCGATCAATAAGTGTATTGGAATTAGCATCAAACCCGCTTTGGTTGAAGAGAAACGAAGCGGAATTCGAACGTGCAATAATGGATTTAATTGAAATCAAAAAAACCGAGCAAGGTTCTCGCATATTTGATGCTCACATAAATGAGCTTTCCGCATTGAAATTAGATTTGGATAGTTGGTTATCGGACATAAAACGGCAAGGGAACGAGAATACTTTCTCAACCTACAAGGAATCAATTTCAAAAATCTTTTTGGGGCTTCAAATAAAGGATGTTTATGATTCAAAAGCAGAACCCACCTCGTCTGTTAGTAGTCCGGCACTAGCATCACGATTTGAAATGGTGAAATTCGCCCAAAAGCAGTTGGGAGTCCCTTATGTTACAGCAGGTGAAAGCCCAAGTGGATTTGATTGCAGCGGTTTTACATGTTATGTAATGGCTTCAACCGGACGTAAAATTCCACGCAGAGCAAAAGATCAATATGATGCTTCAATAAAATTAAAGCCTAGCCAGGCAAAGATGGGAGACCTTGTATTCTTTTCGAATGGCGGTGATATTTCGCATGTTGGAATGTTGATTAATGAACCAGGTCAAACTAAAAAAATGATCCATGCGAGTTCTTCCAAAGGAATTTCCATAGTTGAAATTGAATCATCTGATTATTGGACTAAAAGGCTAGTGGGATATGGCAGCTTTATAGAAAATTAACTTTCTTGAAAGACCTTACTTTTGGTAAAAAGTAGTGTTAAACTCATTATTAAAACTAAGCAAATCAAGGAATAGTCAATCCACTGAAAGGAATTAAGAAACTTCAAAAAAGTAAGAATCAAAAGGATAGAACAAGCAATTCTGCCAAAGAAAGATACTTGATTTATTTTTCTTGAAAAAAGATCCCAAAAAATCATCGAAAAGATTCCAGAAAGTGGAAAAAACATCCATTGCCAATTTGCACGAAGGATTTCATGTTGCGATAGCATTATTGCAGCTATTAATAGCTGAATAAAAGCTATTGTTAGAATTACATATTTGATTACTCTTACTTGAATTTTCACAATTAATGCAAAAATCAAACATAGAAATGACGAACCAAAAATGATCGATAACTTCAGCCAAGGAAATAGATTCCAATTAAGAACTTGATAAAAGGAAAAAGCGCAAAGTAAAGCAAAAAGAATTCCTACAAGCGTGGTTACTTGATTTACAGTAACTTTTCTTATTGATTTCACATTAATTCGAGTCATGGTTGATTAAACCATATCATCTAAAAGGCCCAAATTTGAACTATATGTTTCTTCGTCACCTTTAATGTCTTGATAAAACTTAGCGATTGAAACATTCATGTATGGAATTAACCACAATAAGCCAATTCCAAGAGTAAGAATACACAACAAAGCCCAACCAATGAAAGATAAAGACATTAAAAACAAATCCATTTTATGTCCATCCATCATTGATTTACTTTTATTCAATGCATCTATGGCTGAAATATTTGGATCATCTGCTAAAATATAAAAAGTCATAGAATACGAATATGCCGCTATGATTCCTGGCACAATGAGTAATAAAGACCACAAAATAATAAATAAAATCATTCTAAGATAAGCTTGCATCGCACGCGTGAAATCGTTGAAACCTTCAAAAAGTTGTTCAATTCTTGGTTCATTGTTTCGCGAAATTGATAAAATAAATTTTGTTAAACCGAGTTGAAAAGGTCCAGTAAGTATCAAAGAAGCGACAGATCCAAGAATAGGAATATTTTGACAAACGGCTGTAGCAATTAAATATAGGAAGCAACCACCTATTGCGATCCCCCATTTTCCCGTCAAAGAATTTAATGCCTGCTGTCTTAAAATTGAATTTTCTGTTTTCATTATAAAATTTTAATGAATTGTTAAATTGATCATTTCAAAGATATGAAAATTTACAATTACGATATTTTTGGTTTAAAAACCATCAGAGTCATAAGAATTTGTTAGTTGTTTTATGATTTTAGATTCATAATTTGACTCATTTTACTATTTTACAAACAAAGAATATATCTACTTTTACGTTCGTATAAAAATTCAACTGAATGGAAACACAAGTGAGTATTCAACTAAAAGAAAATGGTTATTACCATGGGATTGAAAAGCTATCTCCAATACTAATAAATAAATTTAAAACTGAATTTGATCTCTTTTTTGAAGACAAAAGAAAACGTTTTTTTTCTCGATTTGAATCGAAATCGAATTATTCAGCGAATCATGATATCAATCGATGGAATATGCTTTTGCCAAGTGATTCAGAAATGATGAAAAGTGGTTTTTTCGCACAAGATGAACTTTTTCAAACATTACAAACAGTTTTCGATGACCATTTCGCTTTGGTCTATTTTTCTTCCGACATTTCTTCTCCTGGTTCCGCATTTCAAACGATACATCAAGATGGAAATGATTTTGCGGTGGCACTAAATGTTCCTTTGGTTGATTCAGACGAACAAAATGGAGCCACACATATTTATCCAAAAACACATCGAATATCGGATAATGCGCCGTTTACAAATGAATCGAATTTATTCAGTGATGAAGATATAATTCATCGTGCTGAACAATTGAATCCTGTTTCTTTGGATGTTAAAATTGGAGATTACACCTTGAGGGATTTAAGACTAATTCATCGAGGGACACCAAATAAAACAACTGAACAAAGACCATATCTATCCTCTATCTTTCTTCCTTCAAGTAATAATGTAGCACCAACATTCGAATCAATTAATTACGGATTAAATACATTCAAACAATTTAAAGATTTAGCCTTTCCTACTGGAAAAACTGAGTTAATAGATTACGCTAATACATTTGGCCGTTTGGTTCTTGGTTTTTCAAATTCAGATCGCGTTAATCGCTCAATTCCAAAACACATTAGCGATCAACTTAATGAAAATGCACTTTATTGCTTACGTTTTGCATTTTTTGAAGACGACAAACTGAACAACCGAATCATCAGAAATGATAAGTCAAGTGAAGAATTGTTGCATGAAATTGAATTGGCTAAAGTAGAATTTGAGCAACTTGCAAATAATTGAATCTATTAAAAATCTGAAGGAAGAAGTTGAAAAACTTTGAAATCCTCTTCATTTAAAGATTTCAGTTTTCTTTTTAAGCTATTTCTCTTTTTTTGATCTATTTCACTTTCGTCATACTCTTTGATTAGCTTCAGATAATCTTTAATTTCCTCTACCCGAATGCTCATTTCTTCAATATCGTCTAATTCTGATTCTTTGTAATCATCAAATAACTCATTAACCCTCAAAATATCTTTGCGATAATAGGACATTTCAATCAAGAAAATAAAAGGACCGTAAACATAATATTCCTCGATACTTTGTAAGCAGAAAGTTTCAAACTGCTTCATTTTTTCAATTGCCTCATGAATTAAGCCATTTGAAAGACACAATCGGAAATTTAAATTCAATTCAGAGAAGAAACTATCGACCAAACTATTTTTTTCAGCTGCTTTAATACAATCATTTAAGGCTTGGAGATAATCTCCTAGATACTGATTACAAATCGCCCTTTGATTATAAATATATGCAGCATGTTTATCGCTATCAATTTGAGTCAATAGCGCAGTAAAAGTTTGGATTCCTCTTTCAAATTGATGGTTATTCATAAAAATGACACCAATAAGATCCACGCATGAAAGGAACTGTTCATCCTCATTCGGACAAAGACTCAATAGCGAAATTGCATCCTGCGACCGTTGAGCCTTTGCAAGCAATAGTGCCTTTATAATAATTATTCGACCATTCAACGGGTAGATTGAAATCGCTTTATCAATGGAATTTTCAATTAATTGAGATTCTCGATTCGCGAAACACACGTCAAGAGCCAAGCCAATTTCATTAACTTGAAAATTCTTTTTTATTTGCTCTTCGGTTAATTTGCTTATTTCAGCAACTATTTGTTTTGCTTGTTCTAATTCCATATCATTTTCCTACCTTAACAAATTAACATGCCCCGTAGCATCATAAATTCGTTTGTCGTACCAAGTGAATTGCAGTTTCCAAATGTAAGTTCCGTCTTGGCATTTGTTGTCTTTGTATGTTCCATCCCAACCTTGAGTTGGGTCGCTTGTTTCAAAGATTAGCTCTCCCCAGCGGTTATAAACTT
>JBMLTP010000111.1:0-3832 GCA_049239885.1 Crocinitomicaceae bacterium | reverse complement strand
AGGATGCATAGATTCCATTCACAATTGCAAAATCATTAAGATCCTTCAAGAAAATGGAGCATTTCACAACATCTTCAAACTCAAATCCGGCCGCTTGAAGTAATTTACCAATGTTTTTCAAAACACGATTTGTCGCATTTTCGATTGAATCAATTTCCAAGATACCTGTTTCAGGGTTGAGCGGAATTTGACCACTGACATAGAGTGTGTTTCCCGACATAATTGCCTGACTATATGGGCCAACCGGAGCAGGAGCATTTGGAATTTGAATCGCTTTTTTACTCATCGTACTTTTAAGTCTTTTGTTTTCTACTTTTGCAAAGTAACAAAATTCGTGTCACGTGAACTTACTTGTAGTTGATTTTTATGACTCATTTACCTATAATTTGGTGCATTACCTGGAAGGGTTGGATTGTTCCGTCACGACAATTTTGGAAGATCAAGTTGACTTGGATAAACTTGTAGACTATGACGCCATTGTTCTTTCACCCGGGCCTGGATTACCAATTGAGAAAAAGAATCTCTTTACTATTTTGAAGATTTGCGAAGGGAAAATCCCGGTATTAGGAATTTGTCTAGGAATGCAGGGGATTGCTCAATACCTCAATTTGGAATTGGAAAATCAAGAACAAGTCAAACATGGAGTTTCTGAGGAGATTATTGTATTGGGCAAAAATGGACTATTCAAGGATTTGAATGATAAAATTTCAGTAGGTCTTTACCATTCTTGGAAAGTAAAAGATGCTCCGAATGAAAATATTTCAGCAGTAAGCGCAACGAATGTTTTAATGGCCTTGGAATTTCCTGAAAAAAAACTTTATGGAGTGCAATTTCACCCCGAGTCCATTATGACGCCGGATGGAAAACATATTCTTCAAAATTTTATTTTAATGGCTAAAAGCTAAACAATTAACCTCTTTCATTTGTATCTAATCAAAATCAAATCAATGAAATTCTCTTTACTTATTCTTACAAACATTTTCGTTTTCTTTTCTTTTGCTCAAAATGGTTTAATCAAGGGACGTGTATACAATAATTCAAATAATCAAGGAATTCCACAAGCGAAAGTTCAAATTGTTGAATTAACAAAAGGAACAATTACAGATGACATCGGTAATTTCGAATTTTCAGGAATCGCACCTGGAGTCTATTCATTTAAAGCAACAGCGCCAGGATTTAGAGAGTTAATACTTAATGAAATTACTGTTACAAATGCGAGATCTGTGGATTTAGAATTCGCGATGGAAGAATTTGTACTGGAAAATAAAGAGGTTGTTGTGAAAGCTAGTCCATTTGTGCGAAAAACGGAATCTCCTGTTTCCTTAAAAACATTAAATGCCACAGAAATCGAACGACTTCCGGGTGCTGGACGTGACGTGAGTAAAGTAATTGCTGCTTTGCCTGGTGTCGCTTCTCGAGCAACGTTTAGAAACGATATCATCATTCGAGGTGGGTCTCCAGGTGAAAATAAATTTTATTTAGATGGGATTGAAGTTCCAAACATCAATCACTTTGCAACTCAAGGTAGCAGCGGTGGACCTGTTGGACTTTTAAACGTGAATTTCATACGTGAGGTGGACTTTTATTCAGGAGCCTTTCCCGCAAATCGCGCCAATGGCTTAAGTTCAGTGCTTTCTTTCAAACAAAAAGATGGAAACAAAGATGCCTTGATTACGAATTTTGCTTTAGGTTCAAGTGACATTGCCTTAACGTTTGACGGACCACTTGGAAAGAAAGCTGATTTTATCTTTTCTGCAAGAAAATCGTATTTACAATTTCTATTTACCGCATTAAAACTTCCGATCTTACCAGAGTATAATGACTTTCAATACAAGGTCAATTTGAACGTTAATGATAAGAACAAAGTTACTTTCATTGGACTGGGTGCAATTGATTTATTTCAACTTTATCAAAAAGTGAATGAAAAAGTCACTGATTCCACACAGCGAGAATACAACAGTTTTATCTTGAACAACCTTCCAATTCAAAATCAATGGAACTATACCGTTGGTGTCAATTGGGTGCATTATTCAAAGAACTCATACCAGAATTTCGTGGTTAGCCGAAATATGCTGAATAATACATCAACGCGCTACAAAAATTTAATTGAGACTCCGGATAATTTATTGCTTGATTACAAGTCTTTTGAGGCTGAAAATAAATTCCGTTTCGAACATACATACACGAAGAATGGATGGCGTGTGAATGCGGGATTTGGTTATGAATACGCGAGATACTTCAATTCGACTTACAACAATGTTACTGTTCAAGGATTTCCTGTCATTATTGACTTTGAGTCAAATTTGTTTTTGAGTAAAATGGCAGCGTTCGGTCAAGTTAGTAAAGGATTTTATAACGAACGCTTGAATTTATCTTTCGGGCTTCGCACAGACTTTTCAAATTATTCTAAAAGCTTAATGAATCCATTGAATCAACTTTCGCCAAGTTTTTCAGCAAATTACAGGTTCAACGAGCAATGGGCGATTAATGCGAATGTTTCGCGTTATCATCAGTTGCCATCTTACACAATTCTTGGTTACAGAGATCAGAATGGTGTTTTGGTTAATAAAGAGAATGACTTGAAATACATCAGTGCTGATCATTTTGTTTTAGGGACGGAATATTTGACAAAATTCAATGCACGATTTACGTTAGAAGGTTTTTACAAAAATTATCAGAACTACCCATTTTCTATAAAAGATTCTCTTTCCTTGGCTAATGTCGGCTCCGACTTTGGTGTCGTTGGAAATGAAGCTGTAAATTCCAGTTCGGAAGGAAGAACCTATGGATTCGAGTTTTTATACCAGCAAAAAATGTTTAAGGGTTATTACGCGATTTTAGCTTATACGTTTGTTAACTCGGAATTCAAGGATAAAAATGGAAATTATGTTCCAACTTCTTGGGATAGCAAGCACATCGTTTCATTTACTGGAGGAAAAATCTTCAAGAAAGGTTGGCAGTTCGGTTTCCGTTGGTTGTATTCAGGAGGATCTCCTTACACGCCTTATAACATCGGAGTTTCCGCTCTAAAAGAAAATTGGGATATTAATGGTCAAGGTGTGCTGGATTACAGTAGATTAAATACAGAACGTGAGGCTGCTTTCCATCAGTTGAATGTGCGCGTGGACAAAAAGATTTTCTTAGAGAAATTCTCTTTGAATTTTTACTTAGACATTCAAAATCTATATGGCTACAAAACGAAAGTGGCACCAATTTTATTAGTTGAAAAAGACGCAAATGGAGTTGCGATAACAGATCCAAATGATCCAACTCGCTATAAGACAAAGTTAATTGCTAACACAAGCGGTATCGTGCAACCTACAATAGGAATCATTGTGGAGTTTGCAGCGAAGAAAAGGAAGAAATAAACTGAACTTTTGATTTATTTAATCGAATACAATAGAATTTCCTGTTAAATAAACTCTCTATCTTACAAGTGAATCACCTCACCGTATGCAGCAGCAGCGGCTTCCATAATCGCTTCAGACATTGTTGGATGTGGGTGAACTGTTTTGATTAATTCTTCACCTGTCGTTTCCAATTTACGAACAGCAACTAATTCAGCGACCATTTCGGTAACATTAGCTCCGATTAAATGTCCGCCTAAAAGTTCACCATATTTCGCGTCAAAGATTAATTTCACAAAACCGTCTTTTGCACCTGCGGCACTTGCTTTACCTGATGCAGAGAATGGGAATTTACCAACTTTAATTTCATAACCCGCTTCCTTGGCAGCTTTTTCTGTCATTCCAACAGAGGCAACTTCTGGAGAACAATAGGTACAACCTGGAATGTTCCCATAATTCAATGGTTCAGGATGATGACCGGCCAA
>JBMLTP010000110.1:3525-8152 GCA_049239885.1 Crocinitomicaceae bacterium | reverse complement strand
ATGGATAATGCCATTGTGCATAAGGCATCGCACCTGAATCAAACCAAACATCAATGAGGTCAGCTTCACGTTTCATCGGTTTTCCGGATGGAGAAACCAAAACGATTTCATCCACAAAATGTTTGTGTAAGTCAACTTTATCGTAGTTTTCAGCTGACATATTTCCAACTACGAAATCAGTCAACGGATTTTTTGTCATTAATCCAGCTTGAACAGCTTTATCAGCTTCCTTTTTCAATTCTTCAACAGATCCAATACAAATGCGCTCATCACCTTCTTCGGTTGACCAAATTGGAATAGGAATTCCCCAGTAGCGCGAGCGTGAAAGGTTCCAATCGTTCGCATTTTCCAACCATTTACCAAAGCGGCCTGTTCCTGTTGATTCTGGTTTCCAATTGATCGTGTTGTTTAACTCCACCATTCGGTCTTTTTTATCGGTTACTTTAATAAACCACGAATCCAATGGATAATATAAAACGGGTTTATCTGTTCTCCAACAGTGCGGGTAGTTGTGCTCGTATTTCTCGACTTTAAAAGCTTTGTTTTCCTCTTTGAGTTTGATGGCAATTTGAACATCTACTGATTTTTCAGGTGCTGCCCCTTCGTCGTAATATTCATTTTTAACATACATTCCTGCAAAGTCGCTTACTTCTGAACGAAAACGTCCTTGTAAATCCACCAATGGAACCAAGTTGTTATTTTCATCTTTCACGAGCATTGGCGGAACACCAGCATCTTTGGCTACTTTCGCATCATCTGCTCCGAATGTTGGCGCTGTATGAACTATTCCAGTTCCATCCTCGGTTGTTACAAAATCTCCTGGAATGACAACAAATGCTTTTTCGGGATTTTCAGCCGGTAAGCAATAAGGAAGCAATTGTTCGTATTTGATTCCAACCAACTCTTTTCCAAGACACGTTCCTGCAACAAAATAAGGAATGGTTTTATCTCCAGCGTTGTAAGTTTTCAATTCATCCGCGGATTCAACAGCTTGAAATCCTTTTCCGAATTGATATCCAACCAAGTTTTTAGCTAGAATTACGTTGATAGGCTCGTAAGTATATTGATTAAATGTCGAAACAAGTGCATACTCAATATTCGGTCCAACGGTTAAAGCCGTGTTGGACGGTAAGGTCCACGGGGTAGTGGTCCAGGCTAGGAAGTAGGTCATCCCCCTCGATCCCCCTTCAAAGTGGGAAGCTGTTTCCTCCCTTGAGGGAGGATTAAGGTGGGTGACAGCATTAGAATCCACAACCTTAAACATCGCCACCACTGTCGTGTCTTTCACATCCTTGTAGCAACCCGGTTGATTCAATTCGTGGGAGGAAAGTCCAGTTCCTGCTTTCGGTGAATAGGGCTGAATGGTGTAGCCTTTATATAAAAGTCCTTTGTTGTATAATTGTGCCAAAAGCCACCAAACAGATTCCATGTATTTGGATTCGTAGGTAACATACGGATTTTCCATGTCTACCCAATAACCCATTTTTACGGTCAAATCGTTCCAAATATCCGTGTAGCGCATCACCGCTTTTTTACAAGCATCATTGTATTCGTCTACAGAAATTTTTGTTCCGATGTCTTCTTTTGTGATACCAAGTTCTTTTTCAACCCCTAATTCTACTGGTAGTCCATGTGTATCCCATCCAGCTTTTCGTTTTACTTGAAAACCTTTAAGCGTTTGATATCGGCAAAAAATATCTTTTATGGAACGCGCCATTACGTGGTGAATCCCTGGCAAACCATTTGCGGAAGGAGGTCCTTCAAAGAACACATAGGATGGTTTCCCTTCTCGCGTTGAAATAGACTTTTCGAAAATGGATTCGTTTTGCCACCTTTCTAAAACTTCACTTGCGACGTTCGGCAGATTTAACCCTTTGTATTCTTTATATTTTTTGCTCATACTCTTGTATTGAAGACGCAAAGTTAATAAGAAATGAAGTTGTGGAAATGCTTCAAATCCTTGATTTATGAATAGTTGAGTTTAGATCTTTTATTTTCACAAAATTTTAAATCAAACGAATATTTATTGAATTCCTTAATTTCGAGGCATCTAATTGAATGCAATGCAGCTTCGTGTAGCTTATTTATGTGGAACTTTGGGTTGGGGTGGTTTGGAAATGAATCAGTTGCGCAATGCATCGTGGATGATGGAACGTGGGCATTTTGTTCAAATTTACGCTCAAAAAAATAGTCCCATTGCCAAGTCGACTAGAGAAAATAATCTTCCATTAATCGAAATCAAAGCGCACAAAAATCACTACGACTTTTTTCGGGCATGGCAACTTTATCAAATATTGAAATCTAATAGCATCGAACATTTAATTATTCGTTCAACCTTTGACCAAAGTATTGCGGCATCTGTGGCATTTTTATCCAAAGGAAAAATCAAGGTTCATTTTTTTATGGAAATGGATTTTGGTTCTCCTAAAAAACAGTTTTTTAGATCTTGGCGCTACAATTTTTTTACTAGTTGGAATTGCCCCTTGGAATATTTGAAAAATCAAGTAGTAAATAACACGAATTGCAATCCGAACAAAGTCAATGTAATTCCTTCAGGATTGGATTTAACGAAACTTATTCGAGTTGAAAAAAAAATGGCTCGTTTAGAATTGAATTTACCTCAAGAAAAGTTCATTTTTGGAATTGTTGGGAGAATTGACAAAAAGAAGGGACAACTTTTGGCACTTGAAGCAATGATGAAATGCAATTTTAATGATTTTCATCTTTGTATTGTTGGAGACCCTACATACAATGAAAACGATAAGTATTTACTTGAAATTAAAAACTTCTCACGAAAAAATAATCTCGAAAAAAGAGTTCATTTGTTGCCAAATCAATCCAATGTATCTGCTGTTTTTTCTGCTTTGGACTGGATGATTCTTCCTTCGGATTCAGAAACATTTGGAATGGTGACGATCGAGTCAATGGCTTTGGGTGTCCCTGTATTGGGGAGTAGGGCAGGAGGTACAATCGAGTTGGTTGATAATTTAAAAAACGGATTGCTTTTCGAGACGAAGAACAGTGATGATTTAGCTAAAAAAATGGATTTGATATTGGACGGAAAAATTCAATTGAATCGCCAAGAAATTGGTGACTCGGTTCAGAAGTTTGATCATCATTCAGTTTGTGAAATGGTCGAAAAACTGCTACTTTCGTAACAATGGATATTTATTCGTCGAAGCAACGTTGGAAAATTGCCTTGATTTTGGTTTCACTCACCATCATCACCGCATCGCTGTTTGTTTCTAATCAAATGATCAACAAAATTGCGCAACGTGAAAAAGCCAAAGCTGAGCAGTGGGCTGATGCGATACGGAAAAAAGTGGAATTGGTGAAATTGACGAATCAAATTTTCGATGAATTACGCGAAAAGGAGCGTCAAAAGATTCAAATTGTAGTTGACGCACAAAGAACAATTTTGAATCCATCCGATTTAAATATGAATCAGGACATTGATTTTGCCTTGAATATCATTGCCAGTAACAAAGACATTCCTTTAGCTATTTTAACTGATGAAGGCAAATTGGCGCAGAGTAAAAATGTAGATTCAAGTTTGACGGAAGAGAAAAAAATGGCTTCATTTCAGAAATGGATTGCGGAAGGGAGGTCATACGAAATCGAAGTTTTTGGAGGTATTGAAATGCAGTTTGTTTACGGTGAGTCCAACGAATTGATTCGTTTGAAAAAAGCGAGTGACTCCTTGATAAATTCATTCAATAGCGATTTAATAGATAATTCCAATTTGATTCCCGTGATTCTTGTTGATGGAGAATCGGATAGTATCGAGGCCAGTAATTTGTCTAAGAAAGAATTAAAAAATGAAAAGATTGTTCTTTCAGAATTTAAAAGACAAAACGCTCCTATCAAGATTGATTTCGGAACAGGAACAAAATACCTTTATTTTAAGGAAAGTCCCGAATTGAAGCAATTGACATGGTTCCCATACATTCAGTTTTCGGTGATTGGCCTTATTGTAATTATTGGTTATTTGATGTTTTCTACTTTCCGTAAAGCGGAGCAAAATCAAGTTTGGGCTGGAATGGCTAAGGAAACTGCGCATCAGCTGGGGACTCCGCTATCATCTATGATGGCTTGGGTTGCTTATTTAGAGGCAAATGGAGGAGATCAGATGATTGTAACGGAAATGACGAAGGACTTGGATCGACTAGAAAAAATCACGGATCGTTTTTCGAAAATTGGCTCCGGCGCGAAACTCGTTGAAGCTGATTTGGTTGTTACAATTGGAAATAACCTTGAATATTTGCGAGCAAGACTTTCGGATAAAATTTTCATTGATTTCAAAGTGAAAGAGGAGGGTCCAATTTTAATGATGCACAATCCATCGCTTATGGAATGGGTAGTTGAAAATATTTGTAAAAATGCGGTGGATGCGATGGGAGGGAAGGGACAGCTTTCAATTGAAATTCAGCGGGTTCCTGAACGAGTTTATGTCGACATCACGGATACAGGAAAAGGACTAACTCCCAAACAATTCAAAACCATTTTTCAACCGGGATATTCCACCAAAAAAAGAGGATGGGGACTAGGTTTGACACTCGTAAAACGCATCATAGAAGAATACCACAAAGGGAAAGTGTTTGTGATGAAATCAGAAATCGATAAGGGA
>JBMLTP010000110.1:0-3515 GCA_049239885.1 Crocinitomicaceae bacterium | reverse complement strand
AACGATACGAATTAGTATTCCGTTGTAATTGTAGTCTACCCAATTCGATCAAACCCAGTATACCCTCGCAACGCCTCAGGAATGATTACCCCATCAGCAGTTTGGTGATTTTCGAGCAAGGCTGCTACAATTCTTGGTAACGCAAGTGCTGATCCATTTAAGGTATGACACAATTGCGATTTCTTATCTTCGTCTTTGAAACGCAATTTCAAACGGTTTGCTTGAAATGTGTCAAAACGTGAAACGGAACTAACTTCCAACCATTTTTCCTGAGCTGCAGAATATACTTCAAAGTCATACGTCATCGCCGAAGCAAAACCCATATCACCTCCACACAAACGTAGAATTCGGAATTGAAGCCCTAGTTTTTCAAGCAATCCTTTTACATGCTCCATCATTTCATCCAATGCCTTGGCTGTGTTATCAGGGTGCTCGATACGCACAATTTCCACTTTGTCAAATTGATGCAAACGGTTCAATCCCCGCACATCTTTTCCGTATGAACCAGCTTCGCGACGGAAACAAGGGGTGTAACCAGTCATTTTTATGGAGAAATCAGTCGATGGTAGAATCACATCGCGGTAAATGTTTGTCAATGGTACTTCTGCCGTTGGAATCATATAAAAATCATCGGCTGGCATATAATACATTTGTCCTTCTTTGTCGGGCAATTGTCCTGTTCCAATTCCACTGGCTTCATTCACCATCAAAGGCGCTTGAATTTCTTCGTACCCTGCTTTGGATGCTTCTTCCAAGAAGAAAGAAATCAACGCGCGTTGTAATTTAGCTCCTTTTCCTCTATAAAATGGAAATCCGGCGCCTGTAACTTTCACGCCAAGTTCAAAGTCAATTAAATCAAATTTCTTTGCCAAATCCCAGTGGGGAAGAGGTTGAAAATCAAATGTTGGAGTTTTGCCATACTCAAAAACGGTTTCATTGTCATTTGCATCTCGTCCAGCGACAACTTGTTCATTTGGTACGTTAGGAAGTGTGTAAAGCAACTTCGTTATTTCGGCTTCAAGACTTTCAACTTTTGTTTTTAAAGCAGATTCATTCGCTTTAAGTTCTGTTGTTTTTTCCTTCAAAGCATTTGCTTCAACAGTTTGTCCGGCTTTGTACAAATCACCAATTTTTTTCGCAAACTGGTTTAATTCAGCTGAAATCCCATCCATTTCCGTTTTGGAAGAACGCCATTCAGTATCTAATTTGAGAATGCTGTCAATGGTTTCATTTGCGTCGATATGACGTTTTTGAAGACCTTTGATTAGTGTTTCTTTGTCTGTGCGAATGCGTTGAATTTCTAACATATATTCTTTTTGAAGCGTCCGCAAATTTAATTAAAAGTTGTGCAGGAATTTAAAAGTAATTTCTAAATTCATCCCAAATTAATTAACCATGAAAAAACTATTCTATCTATTAACAGCGACATTTACTTTATTTCAGGTTTCAGCCACTGAATTGAACTATAAATGGAAAGCAAATACCGCATACAATTTTAATGCTTCTGTAGTTGATAATATTTCAACTTCAGCCATGGGAATGAACATCAATGAAAAATATACTACCACAATTGATTTCACCTTATTTATTCAATCAGTGCAACCAAATGGAACAGCGACAGGAAGAATGTATTTGACCAATTTCAATGTAAAAAACAGTGCAGGTATTTCTGTGGCTTCAATGTTGAATTTACCCAAGGATGCTGTTAAAAGTGAATTTCAGGTAGATAAAAAAGGAAATTTCACCTTTTTGAAAAAAGTTTATTTGGTGACAACTCCAACTTCAAACGTGATGGTATATGCGAATGCATCAGAAAACAGTGCAAATGCTGGAATACAGGTCGGAGAAGAAAAAGTGGATGCATACGCTGAGTTTGATCCTAAAACAGGTAAATTGAAAGCCGGATATACGGTTACAACGATTAAAACTCCAAAAAAAGTAACTGTAAAAGAGAACGAAGAGAGTGATGAAATAGATCTGTTTCCGTATGATTTTTTAAGTTGTATGGCTGTACCGGAAGGAGATTTAAATGTGAATGACCGATTTGAAGTAAAAGCAGGAATGTACAAGGTTGATGGAACTGTAAAATCAGCGGTAAGTCCGTTGATAGTGATTGAGGAGAATATTTCAACAGATAAAAATGCGGACATGTTTCAAGGTGCTGCGAATGTTAAGTCTGGAGACGGTACTGAACAATTCAGCATGGAGGGATTCGGTGGTGAATCACAAATGGATTTAACTCAAGAAGATCAAGAAGCAATGGCTATTACAAAAGCTGCTTCTCCAAACATGGACGGAAAATTGACAGTATCGTTTGATTTTGTAAACGGCATGTTTTCAAGTATTAAAGGAAATATCAATACTGCAATTGATATGATGGGTGTAACAACCAAAGTCAATTCTGTTATTGAGATGAAACGAAAGTGATTTTATTGTTACGTATTCATTAATGCAAACAATTTGATGTAAATAAAAGTGGATAAATAATGTGTGTTTTTTAAAAAAACAAGTCTATCTTCAAGTCAAAATAAGTTGAATGGCGAAGAAAGAAAAAGTTTACGTACTAGACACCTCCGTTTTACTACACGATCATCAGGCGATTACGAATTTTGAAGATAACCTCGTTGCAATTCCAATAACCGTTTTGGAGGAATTGGATAAATTCAAACTTGGGAACGACACCAAGAATTTCTCCGCTCGTGAAGTAATTCGCTTCATTGATAAACTCTCTGGAAGTGGCTCCTTGCAAGAATGGATTCCACTTGGAAAAGGACTTGGGAAGTTTCGCGTAATAATGGAAACATCCGCAAATTCGATAGATGCAGAAACGGTTTATTCTTCGACGAAAAACGATCACAAGATCATCAATGCAGCCATATCTTTGATGGAGAAAGAACCCAAGAAAAGTGTGGTTTTAGTTACCAAGGATATCAACCTAAGAATTAAAGCCAAAGCACTTGGCGTTATTGCTGAAGATTATGCAACGGGAAAAGTCGCGCTTCAGAATGTTCAGGATTCTAGTTTTTATTCAATTGATGGCGTTGATTCGGATGTCATTCGCGAAATATTTCTGAAAGGCTGTGTGACCGAAAATGGAATTCTTGGAAGAAAAAAACATACTAATGGTTATTACATTCTGAAGAACGGAAAAAATTCTTCGCTTGCATTTTATGACCATCTTACCGATCAAATCGTTCGAATAGAGAAAGAATTTATTTATGGAGTTAAACCAAAGAACGCCGAACAAGCTTTTGCGTTTCATGCGCTCTTGAATCCAGATATCAAGTTGGTTGCCCTGCAAGGCGTCGCCGGAACTGGAAAGACATTATTGGCTCTTGCATCTGCTTTGGAACAAAACAAGCAGTTTGATCAAGTAATTTTGGCCCGACCGATTGTTCCACTTTCCAACAAAGACATCGGATTTTTACCTGGAGATGCCAACGACAAAATCGGACCTTATATGGAACCGTTGTGGGATAATTTGAAGTTTATCAAGTCCCAATTTGGCGAGAATG
>JBMLTP010000109.1:0-3467 GCA_049239885.1 Crocinitomicaceae bacterium | reverse complement strand
CACATGCCATTCAAATTCCTCACGGAAATGACGAATCGCAGCCGCAACTGGCCATGCTGCTGCATCACCAAGTGGACAAATCGTATTTCCTTCAATTTTCTTATTAATTTCTTCCAGAAGTTCAATATCACGCAAGTTTCCGTGTCCGTGCTCCAAGCGATGCAAAACTTTTTCCATCCATCCTGTTCCTTCACGACAAGGAGAACATTGTCCACACGATTCGTGCGAATAAAAACGTGCAAAATTCCATGTATTTCGAACAACGCATTGATCTTCGTCAAAAACGATGAATCCACCTGATCCCAACATTGAACCAGTAGCGAAGCCACCATCAGCAAGGCTTTCATAAGTCATTAAGCGATCTTCGCCTGAAGCTGTTTTTGTAACTAAGAAATGTGGTAAAATTGGAACAGATGAACCACCTGGAACACACGCTTTTAGTTTCTTTCCATTTGCAATTCCACGACAATAATTGTCACCATAAATGAATTCCTCAACGGTAATTCCCATGTCAATTTCATAAACTCCCGGTCGAACTAAGTTTCCGCTTGCAGAAATTAATTTTGTTCCAGTGCTTCGTCCGATACCAATTTGAGCATAGGCATCACCACCATCATTTACAATTGGAACAACCGCTGCAATACTTTCAACATTATTCACAACGGTAGGATTTCCCCACAGTCCTTTAACAGCTGGAAAAGGTGGTTTCATTCTTGGATTCCCCCTTTTTCCTTCAAGTGATTCAAGTAAAGCAGTTTCTTCTCCGCAAATGTATGCTCCACCACCAGGCACAACTTGTAAGTCTAAATCGTATCCAGATCCTAAGATGTTTTTCCCAAGGAATCCTTTTGCATATGCTTCAGCAATCGCTTTTTCAAGAATGTGAAGAATATACATGAATTCACCACGTATATAAATAAACGAAAGATTAGCACCAAGTGCGTAACTCGAAGAAATCATTCCTTCAATCAATAAATGAGGATTTTTCTCCATCAAATAGCGATCCTTGAAAGTACCAGGTTCTGATTCATCGGCATTACAGACTAAGTGTCTTGGAACTCCTTCTGGTTTGGCTAAAAAAGACCATTTCATTCCAGTTGGAAATCCAGCGCCTCCGCGTCCACGTAAACCTGATTTTTTAACTTCTTCAACAACTTCATCAGGAGTCATTGATTTCAATGCTTTTTCTACTGAACGATAACCACCATTTTTACGATAAACATCAAACGTGTCAAATCCTTCAATATGAATATTTTCAAGAAGTAGTTTCCTGTTTCCCATGCTCATTAGTTTTGATCGTATTTACCGGAACGATATTCTTCGATTAATTCGTCAACTCGTTCTTTCGTTAAATGCTCGTGGAATTTATATTTACATTGAAGTAGGGGACCATAACCACAACCTCCCAAACATTCAGCTGTTTTTAAAGTAAACATTCCATCACTAGAAGTTTCACCAACTTGAATGTTCAATTTTTTACCAATATGATCGATTAAGTCGTCGCTACCGACTAACATACAAGGTCCTGTGCGACAAACTTCGAAAACGTATTTTCCAACCGGTTCCAAATGAAACATCGTGTAGAAAGTCGCAACTTCGTAAACCTCAATTGGTTGGATATTCAATATTTCAGCCACTTTATCCATGGAAGGAACGCTAACCCAACCTTTTTCGGATTGTACCAAATGCAAAATTCGAATTAACGCACTTTTATGTTTTCCTTCAGGATAAGAAGCTATAAGTTCTTTGGCCTTCGCCATCGTTGCCTCGCTGAACTCGACCGGTTCATTATTGGCTTGAGAAACTGGTTGATGTGCTTTCATTTTATGCGTCTAATTCTCCTGCTATCACATTCATACTACTCAACGTTAATACAGCATCGCTCAACGTCATTCCAGTAATCATTTCCGGATAAGCTTGGTAATAAATAAAACAAGGTCTTCTGAACTGCAAACGATAAGGTGAACGACCTCCATCGCTGATTAAGTAATAACCCAATTCACCATTTCCACCTTCAACAGAATGGTAAACTTCTCCAACGGGAACTTCTGTTTCCCCCATTACGATTTTGAAATGGTATATCAACGCTTCCATGTTGTTGTAAACTTCTTCTTTTGGTGGAAGATAAAATTCTGGAACGTCTGCTTTGTATGAACCTTCGGGTAAATTGTTATATGCTTGTTCAATGATTCGAAGACTTTGACGAACTTCTTCTTGACGAACCATAAATCGGTCGTATGTATCTCCATTCACCCCAACAGGAATGATGAAATCGAAATCTTCGTAGGAAGAGTATGGTTGCATGACACGAACATCATAGTCAACTCCTGCAGCGCGAAGATTTGGTCCAACAAAAGAATAATTCAATGCACGCTCAGCAGAAATGGGACCTGCACCTTTCGTTCGATCCATGAAAATTCGATTTCTCTCTAACATGGAGTTGAATTCTTCAAAAGCCTTCGGAAACGTTTTCAGGAAACTCTTTAATTTTTCGTGAAAAGTAGGGGAGAAGTCTCTTTCAAAACCTCCAATTCGACCAATATTTGTCGTCAAACGGGCTCCACAAACTTCTTCGTATAATTCGTAAATTTTCTCTCTTTCCGAGAACGGGTAAAAGAAACTCGTTAACGCTCCCGTATCCACACCGATAACGGAGTTACAAATCAAGTGGTCAGCGATTCGAGCCAATTCCATGATAATAACACGCATGTATTGAACGCGCTTAGGAATATCAGCTTGAATTAATTTTTCCATCGTCATGTGCCACCCCATATTATTAATTGGAGATGAGCAGTAATTTAAACGATCGGTAATTGGAGTAATTTGATTGAATGGACGACGTTCAGCTAACTTTTCAAAAGCGCGGTGAATATATCCAACTGTTTGTTCAGAGGAAATAATTTTCTCGCCATCTACTTTAAGGACATTTTGAAAAATTCCATGTGTAGCAGGGTGTGTAGGTCCAAAATTGATGGTTGCGTAGTTTCCGTCAATCGTTTCTTTAGACTTGTATGATACGTTATTATCTGTGATTTCACTCATAGTCAAAAATTTATCTTCCGAAGAAGCGATCGTCTTTATCTTCTCTTGTGGCATCTTCTAGGACGTGTTCTTTTCTCATTGGAAAATAGTCCATCGAATCCATATTCAAAATTCTTCTCAAATCAGGGTGACCTTCAAAATTGATTCCGAAAAAGTCATACGTTTCACGTTCCATCCAATTCGCTCCGTTATATATATCAACAATTGAACGAATGCTTGGATTTTCAGCAGGTAAAAATACTTTTAAACGAAGTCTAAAGTTGTTTGTCCAACTATGTAAATGATAAACAACAGCGAATTCACTGCCTTTGTCATCTGGATAATGAACTCCACCAAGTAGTGTTAGAAATGAACATGCTAAAACTTCATCTCTGTTTAACCAACTGATAATTTCGTGATTTTTTTCTGCTTTGATTTGTATCGTT
>JBMLTP010000108.1:0-7705 GCA_049239885.1 Crocinitomicaceae bacterium | reverse complement strand
TTTAATGTTTCAGCGATATCTACAGCACCATACATAAATCCACTTTTCTTCGCTTTCTTAACATTTATTTTAGCCAATTTTTCTTTACCATAACCATTCGAGTGATTTACTGCAAGGTCCTCGTCATTAGTCAAAATCAATAATCCATTTTTGTTAATCAAAAACACAGGAGCGGCATCGAGAATAGCATTATCCATTCGCCAGTAATCACCCATGTTTTTAATTTTGGATGTAAGACGACCGAGGTGTTTCATTATTTTTTCGGGAATATCATCTCTATCGATGGAAATCCCAATGGTGAAAATAGGCATATCTTCCTCTGCCTCTGCCTCACGTTCTCCATATTCAAACGTTTCTTCGTTATAGAAAAATTCTATTTTTTTCGTTTTTATTTTTTTAATTCCGTTGAAGAAACCAAACATACTTCCTTTGTATGTACCGAAAAGAGCATCTTTATTAATGTATTCATTCAATAATTCGATGGTTAAAACGTTCATTGCAATCTGTGCATTGTTTTCATCCATTAAAATAGGCATCACAACGTCATATGCTTTTTCGTAAGCTTTTCGCAAATTAACGTTGTATGTGAAATAGCCGGTGCTACTTTGTGGAATATATTTCAAAACATTCTTATCGAAACGAGAGTCGTTCATCTCTTCGTAGATTGAACCTAACTTTTCTCCGTATCTCGCATCCAAAACAAATTCTACAGAATTATCTTTTAAATACATATCACCGAGAATTACGTTACCTGTATATAATTCTTGAATATCTTGATAAAGCGTAGGAAGAATCGTTTGAAAATACCAAAGACCACTTGCTTTCTCTAAATTTCGTGAGTTATCCATATAAAAAACGCCTTCGGAATTATGTTGAATTTGTTCGCCAAAGCGTGGGTCAAAAACGATGAGGTTTTGTTTTTTCTCAAGTAATTCGTGTAAAATCACATCAAGTTGATCACGTTGAATTACAAGCTGAACGCTGTCTCTTAGTTCGTAATAGTTTTTTACATTCGGATCATCAGAAGCTTCAGGAAATACAAGTTGCTCCGTATTCTCATCATAAATTTCTTCATCCATTATAGCGCCATCGTCTATTGGGTCTTCCTGCTGAATATAATCAAATGGACTTTCATTTCCACGTGAATACCAGATTGAATCTGTCATTTGATCAATGAATTCCATTGTTGGTTCAACACGGATAAGAAGCGCTGCTTTGTCACGAATAATCAAATTGTTGAAGAACGAACCATAAACCTGTGCACCATGAAAATCTTTATGTAGCATTTCGAAATCATCAAATACAGTAAATAACTGTTCTTTTGATTTTACACCGAATGAAAATCCAGAAATTTCATTTTTCAGGCCTTTTCCATAAAAGACATTCAACTTTTGATCAAAGTCTAACCCCAAATCTTTCAATGTTTTTCCTGTCGTGGATCCATCAAATAATTCTTGATGCACTTCTTCCATAAAATCATAGGAAATGAGTTCATCAACGGATACTTTCTGAAGTAAACTTATATTATTGATACTAAAGACCGTAACAGCATCTTTTGGAATCAGATATTCGGAGTTTTGAGAAAATAAAATGCTAAAATTGAAAATTAAAGCAATCGATAGCAAAGACTTAAATTTCATCGGCGAGTCAATGAGGCGAAGTTACGAATAATCTCGCTAGTTTTTACTTGTGGTTAAATAGATTGTATTTTCAAGAATTTCTTGATTTTCTTTTAATCGATACGTATCTGTTTTAACCATCACGGCCATTTTGCTTTTTGAAAGTTGAGCCGCTTGATTTTCAAATTTTTCAACGACCTTATCAAAACGAGTTATAGACGTGTATGAACCTTTCTTTAATAGCTCAATATCAGTATCATTAATTTCATTAATCTTTTTTCCTGTTATTTCCGGAATCGAACGAACCAATTTGTTGCCATCCCAAGTCAACCAATTGTGATCAAGTTGTGGTATTGATTTTTCCTTTGACAAAATCACTATTGATTGCTTTAAACCCTCTTGAAGAGTTAAAACACTTGTGAAGTCACATTGAAATTTAAAGATGAAATCGGTGTAGTTCTCTTCGACTTTCACGTTGGAAATGCCATTTTGTCCATCAAGCGTTTTTATAAATTGGTCAATTTTCTGTTTTATATCATCGATACTAGGCACTTTTTTCCCATCAATACTATCCAATGCCAATATTGAATTTACTTTTATTTTGCTGGAACTTAAATTTACGCTGTACTTAAAAGTACCTGATCCATCACTTTTTAGAGATAAATCATCAATGATCTCGATGCAAGACGATAAACCAAATAGAACTAAGAAAATAAAAGGAATGAATTTAGGCATCAAAAATCAATTAGTGTGTCAAAATTAGAAATTCATTTTGACAAAAACGATACCACAATTTTGACTTAGAACAAAGTTTGTTGTAAGTTCTTTGGCTCAAACTTAAGTTGTGTTTCTAAAATATTTGGATTTTTGCTATGAAGAATTTTAGAATTTACTGGATGTGCGCCCATTTCCTCATTCAATTCTTGTAAGTAATCTTTCATCTCACCTTCTCCTTGCAGCCAAATGTTTTCATTTCTTGATGATAAAATAACGGGCATTCTTTTTTTTAAATTGTGAATCTCCGCCATAAAAGAATTCGCTTCACAAGTTAATATCGAGAAAGTTGTAAAAGTTTCTTTTGTTATTGGATTCTCCCATTGATCAAATAATCCAGCCATAGAAAAAACAGTATCATTTTTTGGAAAAATAAAGTAGGGTGTCTTGTTTCGATTTTCATGTTTCCACTCAAAAAATCCAGTAGAAGGAATTATGCATCTGCCGCTTTTAACAAGTGATTTGAACGAAGCCTTCTCGTGAATACTTTCAGTTCGGGCATTTAATGTACTTCGAGCGATTTCACTTGTGTCATGTCCCTTAAACCAATTAGGAATCAATCCCCAATTCATTAATTGAACGTTATCGTGTTTCGTTATTACACGCCAAGTTGGAAAAGTAAATCCACTTGCATAAAAAATAGTCTGTTCTGGAATTGCATCTATTGTTTTTTTGTACCGTTTGGATAAATCAACATTTGTTGAAGTGGAAGAATTGCTGTAACACATAAAACAAATTTAGGATATTAATAAACATAAAAAAGGTCGTCTTTCGACGACCTTCATTATATGGACATTTTCCGCTATCCGAGTTAAATCGGGAAGAAGAAAATGGAAAAGAGTTCACCGAAGCGAACTCTTGTATTCCTACATCATTCCAGGCATTCCTCCACCCATTCCTGCCATCGCGGCCGCTGGGTTGGATTCTTCTGGTTGGTCTGCAATCACGCATTCCGTTGTCAATAACATGGCAGCGATTGAAGCAGCGTTCTCAACAGCGATTCGAGTTACTTTTGTTGGGTCAATAACACCAGCTTTATAAAGTTTTTCATACGTCTCTGTTCTAGCGTTGTAACCAAAGTCTTCTTTTCCTTCTTTTACTTTCTGAACGATTACTGCACCTTCGCCACCTGCATTTGCAATGATTTGACGTAAAGGCTCTTCAGCTGCACGTTTTACAATCGCGATACCTGTCACCTCATCCTCGTTTTCACCTTTAAGTTTGTCCAACGTTTCGATCGCACGGATCAATGCAACACCGCCTCCAGGAACAATTCCTTCCTCAACAGCAGCTCTTGTTGCAGCTAAAGCATCGTCAACACGGTCTTTTTTCTCTTTCATCTCCATCTCAGTAGGCGCACCAACATAGAGAACAGCAACTCCACCGGCTAATTTCGCCAATCTTTCTTGAAGTTTTTCTCTGTCATAATCTGAAGTAGTGGATTCGATTTGCGCTTTGATTTGTCCAACGCGAGCAGTGATATCTGCTTTCTTACCTTTTCCGTTAATAATGGTTGTATTATCCTTATCAATTTCGATCTTTGCAGCGGTCCCAAGCATATCCATTGTTACGTTTTCCAAGGTCATTCCGCGCTCTTCAGAAATTACTTGTCCTCCGGTTAAGATTGCGATATCTTCCAACATTGCTTTTCTGCGGTCCCCAAATCCAGGTGCTTTAACAGCCGCAACTTTCAAAGAACCTCTTAAACGATTTACAACCAATGTTCCTAAAGCTTCACCATCAACGTCTTCTGCAATAATCACCAAACCTTTACCAGCCTGAACAACCGGTTCTAATACTGGAAGTAATTCCTTCATACTTGAGATTTTTTTCTCACAGATTAAAATCAATGGATTTTCCATCTCTGTGATCATTTTCTCGGTATTTGTTACAAAGTAAGGTGATAAATAACCTCTATCGAATTGCATTCCTTCCACTGTTTTCACTTCAGTTTCAGTCCCTTTCGCTTCTTCTACGGTAATTACGCCATCGTTACCTACAACTTTCATTGCTTCAGCGATAAGCGCACCAATTGTCTCGTCATTATTAGCTGAAATCGATGCAATTTGTTTGATTTTAGAATTGTCTGAACCAACTTCTTTCGAAATTTTCTTCAAATTCTTTACTACTTCAGCGACTGCTTTATCTATTCCTCTTTTTAAATCCATAGGGTTCGCACCAGCTGCTACGTTCTTTAGTCCTGCGCTAACAATTGCTTGGGCTAAGACAGTAGCTGTAGTTGTTCCGTCACCTGCAATGTCTGCTGTTTTGGAGGCTACTTCTTTCACCATTTGGGCACCCATGTTTTCGATTGGATCTTTCAATTCGATTTCTTTGGCCACGGTAACACCATCTTTTGTTACGTGTGGTGCTCCGAATTTTTTACCAATTACAACATTTCGTCCTTTTGGACCTAAAGTTACCTTCACGGCATCAGCCAATGAATCAACTCCTTTTTTTAACTTTTCTCTTGCTTCTACATCAAAAAAGATATCCTTTGCCATTATTATTAAGTTTAAAAGTTATGATTAAAAAATTCCGTAAATATCTGATTCTCTCATGATTAGGAAATTGTCCCCATCAATTTTAATTTCTGTCCCTGAATATTGTCCATAAAGCACAGAATCTCCTTTTTTAACAGACATTGGCTCATCTTTTTTTCCAGGACCCGCTGCAATAACAGTTCCTTTCAATGGTTTTTCTTTTGCTGTGTCAGGAATAATGATTCCGCTAGCTGTTTTTTGTTCTGCTGGCGCAGGTTCTATAAGAACTCTGTCTGCCAAAGGTTTGAATTTTACTGACATATTTTTATAAATTATAATTAACTTTTCCCCAATTCGTCCAACTTCATGCCAATCGGGAATCGAGACAATTTTTCATTTTTTTTGAGATTTTTTCAAAAGAAAAGTGTCAGAATGAATGACAGAGTGGCACAACGCAATTACCTTAAATATATTTTGCTAATTCATCTGGAGTGTATACCGGAATCTCTGAATTCTTGAAGTCTTTAATGTTTCGAGTTACTATACAATCCATTTTTTCTATGGAATATGCACTTATGATTTGTATTGCATCCTCAAAGTCTTTGTGTTTTGATTTTAGTCCTTTTTTTAGTATATCCAAATTAATGGCAACAATATTTAAATATTCGAGTAGATTGAATAAGACTTCCCGTAATTCTTTTTCGTCGACATATTTCTTTAGTAAATAATGAGTTGTCGCAATGGAATGTGATGATGTGTAAAGTTCAAGTTTTCTAACTTCAGCCTTTGAAAATAGCTGAATTGCAAATTTACTGAATGGTTTTCTGTCGGCGATTAAATCAACTAATATATTCGTATCAACGAAAATTTTCATAAGTGCTTTTTTTCGAGGTACGTCCTTAATTCTTTCTCTTCATCAAAGTTTTCAGGAAGTTTAACGGCACCAATAATTTTCTTCAGTTTCGATGAAATTTCGTCTTCGCTATTTTCATCACTCGTAATACTTTCCAAATACTTTTCAATCAACTCGGAGAGGCTTCTCCCGGTCTTTTTAGCATACATTTTTGCTTTTTCAATAACAGACTTTTCCACCGTCAGTGTTAGTTTCGTTGTCATATACGTGTTTTTATTTCAAATATACGTATAAAGATTAATCCAACTCGAAATACAGTCAGGAATTAACTTATTTCTTTGAATGTTAGATAAGAGACTAAGTAAAATAGAAAAGCTAACTCGAGAAAATTATTTCCCGTTCGTAGGATTTTGTTTTTGATTTGGCGCTTGATTCGGATTTTGAGTTTGTTCCGTTTTCTTTGGTTGTACAATTGGCTTCGAAGGTTTCGGCTGACGCAAAGTCAATAGTAAACTTATTACAGCGATTGATCCAGCCAATGACCAAGTTAATTTATCAATAAACTCGTTTGTTTTTTGAACGCCACCCAATTGCGCTGCAGAACCGAAATCAGAACTCAAACCACCACCTTTTGGATTTTGAATATAGACCACAAAAATCAATAGGATACAAGCTAAAATGACTAGGATTGAAAGTATAAGTTCCATAACTAAGGATTAAGTTTTTTCTTTAAATTTTTAATTTGGGTTGCAAAGAAAGGCTTTTTTTCGGGAAAAATCAAGATTAATTGCTCATAAACATAAATTGCCTTCGAAAAATTTCCTTGTAAAGCGAAAATTTTAGCTAATGTTTCGCTAACCGGCATTTTGTTTTCGTCTAAACTTTCCTTAGCTTTCTTAGTTGGAGAGAAAAATTCTTTCTTCGGTTTCTCAAAGGTGTAGTATTCAGGTTTACGTTCTTCCTCTTCCTCTCCCTCTTCAATTTCTTCTTGAATTGAATTCGACGATGCTTTTAACCAATCCGTAAAAGATTTAGGTGAATCACTTTCAATAGACTTTTCCTCAATTGGATTTTTTTCTTCAATCGTTTCTGTTTTTTCTTCTTCTTCAACGTTTTGGATGATTTCAGCTTCCTGTTTTATTTCCGGAAGCGATTCCAATTCTCTTTCAACAAAACTTGAAGCGATAGCTGCTGAATTGATAAGTTTATCTAATTCGTCTTGTTCCTCAACTTTTTCTACCTTTTCATTTTCTTGAACTTCAGCAATTTCTTCACTATCAGATTTAATTGGTTCTGAAGTAACTTTGATTTCCTCTTCTTCTAATTTTTTGGCCGTTTCAATTGATGTTTCAGCAGTTTTTTCTTCCAAACTAATTTCTTCTACTATTTCCTCTTCTGATATTGGCTGAGATTGCTGAGAATGAATCAATTTGTATAATACACTTCTATCATTGATGCGAAAGGCGAATTTCTCTAATTCATTTTCCAACCGAATATCTCCTGAATTGGAAAGTGATTTTAAATAGAGAATTGAGAACGTTGAAGCATACGGATAAAGTTCAATTAATTCTTTGAAATTGCCCGTATCCTCCGAGGAACATGTTTCAGGTGCTTTAATTTTCAAATGAATGTAATCGCTATTTAACATCACCAGTTACTCAAAAGTTTATTAATAACATCTTGAACGATTTGCTCGTTGATCTCCTCCAAAAGTTTCGATTCCACCGATGATAAATTAACTGAAGCATCAAAATCTGCAAAACGAGTTGAGGCTAAATTAAAACTTTCTTCCTTTGGTTTGGTCGTAGTGATTGTAAATTGAACAGAAATCGTCAATCGGTTTTTGGAAGCGTTATCGTTACCCTGAATAGCCAATGGCGCGACGTTGTATGAACTTATTATTCCTTCAATATTCACTTCGCCCTTTCCGATTTGGGTGTTGAGTAGTAATCTCGTGTTGTTTTGAATGCCGTCTT
>JBMLTP010000107.1:0-15239 GCA_049239885.1 Crocinitomicaceae bacterium | reverse complement strand
GAGTTTGCCGGCGCCAAATAACGAGAATACCATTTTGATTTACCCCAACCCGGCAAGTGACCATATTACGATTGATAATGGAAACTTTGCAGCGATGGCAGGTTATAGCATTAAAATTGAAAATAATGCCGGTCAGCAAGTATTTCAAAGTGCTATCAACCAAGCGCAGTTTTATGTGGATTTAAGCACGTGGACAGGCAATGGTTTGTATTTCGTGCATTTGATTGATCCGCAGAATAATACGGTGTCGGTAAGGAAGATTGTGTTGCAGTGATAAAAGGTTGATACCATTTTATTTCGTGGGAATTTCACACATAGGCTCGGGTATAAACCCGAGCCTATGTGTTTTAAACAAAATTATTTTTACACATGCAACGCGCGATTCTCCGTCGCAGCCAATGCAGCCTCTTTGACACCTTCCGAATAAGTCGGATGCGGGTGACAAATACGCGCCATATCTTCAGCTGATGCGCGATATTCCATTGCTGTAACTGCTTCCATAATCAAATCAGCGACGCGTGGACCAATCATGTGAACACCCAATACCTCATCGGTTGTTTTATCAGCTAGGATTTTGATGAAACCTGCCGTATCCATACTAGCTCGTGCACGACCTAAGGCTTTAATGGGGAAATTTCCAACTTTGTATTCGATCCCTGCAGCTTTCAATTCTTCCTCCGTTTTACCAACAGCGGCAACTTCAGGCCACGTGTAAACTACACCTGGAATCAAATTGTAATTCAAATGCGGTTTTTGTCCTGCGATTAATTCAGCCACGTAAACACCCTCCTCTTCTGCTTTGTGTGCCAACATCGCTCCACGAACGACATCTCCAATCGCGTAAATGTGAGGGGCAGCCGTTTGCAAATGATCATTTACCTCTACTTGTCCGCGCTGATTGGCAGATAAGCCTGCATTCTCAAGTGCAAGACCATCCGTAAATGCCTTTCGTCCAACAGCAACCAAGCAATAATCAGCTTCGAAAGTTACTTCTTCGTTTTTCTTGTTCAACGCGGTCAAAACAACCGATTTTCCTTTGTTTTCAACCTTTTGAACACGGTGTTCCATTTGAAATTTGAATCCTTCCTTTTTCAAGATTTTCATCATTTCCTTTCCAATAGAGCCATCCATCGTTGGAAGTAAAGTTGGAGCAAATTCAATTACTTCGATTTCAGTTCCTAGTCGTCCGTAAACAGAACCTAGTTCCAAACCAATCACACCAGCACCGATAACAATCATCTTCTTCGGAATTTCCTGCAAGTTTAGAGCTTCCGTAGAGGTAATAATTCGCTTTTTATCAGGATCCATTCCCGGAAAATAATTCGGTTTTGAACCGGTAGCAATGATTATGTTTTTACCTGTAATTTGAGATTCTTTTCCTTCTGAAGAAGTAATCTTAATAGTATTTTTATCTACGAACGAACCGACACCTGTGTGTATGTCAATTTTATTCTTATCCATTAAAAACTTGACTCCGGCACACGTTTGACTTACCACATCATTCTTGCGCTGAATCATTTGTTTGATATTGGCTTTCAGTCCTTTGACTTCAATACCGTGCTCAGAAAAATTATGAGTCGCATTGTGAAAATGTTCTGAAGAATCCAAAAGTGCTTTTGAAGGAATACAACCAACATTCAAGCAAGTACCACCAAGTGTATTATATTTTTCAATTAGTGCTGTTTTCAATCCCAACTGGGAGCAACGAATAGCTGAAACGTATCCTCCAGGACCAGAACCAATAATGACAACGTCGTATGAACTCATTTTAATTTTTTTTCACAAAGTTAAAACATCTAATCAGACTTTTTCTCGTCTAATCAGAAATATTCAAATTCAAACACTTTTTAGAAAATTTCGTTTAACAATCAAATGAAAAATACGAATGTCGCCATAGTCGGAATGGGTTGGTTGGGTAAACCGCTGGCTTTGTCATTAATGAAAAATGGATACAATGTATACGCAGCAACAAGAAATGTCGGCAAGGCAAAGGAATTCAAGGATTTAGGTTTAATCGGATTTCAAATCTCATACGAATTGGATACTGTTCAAATACTGTTGACTCAAGAAGAAATTAATGAAATTGAAAATCTAATAATTTGTCTTCCTCCATCTGGTTTTAATAATTACGCAAAAATTGTGGGCAACATCGTTTCAAGTTTCAACACAAAAACGAAAATCATTTTTACAAGTTCAACAGGTGTTTATGAAGAAATCAACGGAGAGGTAACAGAAGATTCCAACAAAACAAAAGATCATCCTGTATTTCTTGCTGAACAAAAATTGAGAGAATTAGCAGGAGACCGATTAACTATCCTTCGTTTAGCCGGACTAATTGGAGAAAATCGTCATCCTGTCAAGTATTTTATTTTGAAAAATATGATTCCCAATAGCAATGCGCCCGTGAATTTAGTTTGTCAGAAAGATGTGATTCGCTCTATTGAACTGATTCTCGAAAAACAATTATTTAGTAAAACTTACAATATTGTTAATCCAAGTCATCCATCCAAAAAAGACTATTATCTGAACGCTGCAAAAGCACTTTCCAATGCGAATCCAGAAACAGAATTTGGGGCTGGAGGTAAATTAGTTCTTGGAACAAAGTTTGAGGAAGAAAGCGGTTTTAAATACAATTTCCCAATAGACGATTGGAATGAATTACGAAAAACGAATGAATACCGCTAAATTTGTAATCAATCGATGAAAAAAATAGTACTTCTGATATTGCTAATTAGTTCGTTTAAGGTGAACGCATCGCATATTATTGGAGGTGATATTTATTATGATTATCTCGGAAACAATCAATACAAGTTTTACATTACTTTATATCGAGATTGTAATTCAACGGGAGCTGAATATGACAACCCAATGAAACTTACTATCTACAAAGCGGATGGCAGTATGTTTTTGAATCTAGATGTTCCATTTCCAGGAAGTGAATTCGTGCCTATTCCATTTGATAATCCTTGCGCTACGCCACCAAACAACCTTTGTGTTGAGAAAGCGGTGTACACAATTGTAGTGAACCTCCCTCCTATCCCAGGAGGATATGACGTTTCCTATCAACGTTGTTGTCGCGGACCGAATATTACTAATTTGATTTCTCCTGATGACACGGGATTAACACTTACAACCCACGTTCCAGGATCTGAAACAGGTTTCACGAACAACAGTAGTCCACGATTTACCTATTACCCCCCCATGTTGCTCTGCGCTAATGAACAAAAAACAATTAATCATTCGGCCACAGATCCCGATGGAGATCAGTTAGTTTATTCTTTGGTCACCCCAAATTCGGGGGCAAATTCAGCAAACCCAATGCCTACTCAAGCTCCTGCACCGCCCTATTTTCCCGTTCAGTGGGCAGGCGGATTTGGAGCTACCAATCCACTCGGTCCGGGTTCTGGTATTACGATAGATCCAGATGAAGGAATAATTACTGTAAATCCGAGTATGATCGGTCTATTCGTTGTTGGGGTGCGTGTTCAAGAATATCGAAATGGGATTTTGGTAGGTCAAACCGTTCGTGATTTTCTTTTTCGGGTTTTCAATTGCAACATAACATTGCAGGCGATTCTTCCAATACAAGAAGATCTTTCGACGTTCATCTCCTATTGCCAAGGCCTTACCGTTCAATTTGAAAATAATTCCTACGGTGGGTCAAACTATGCTTGGGATTTCGGAGTGTCTGGTACGAATAACGATTTAAGTTCAAGTTTCACTCCATCATTCACCTACCCAGCTCCAGGAACTTATACTGCAAGATTGATTGTCAATCCAGGACAACCATGCACGGATACTGCGTATATCGAGTTAATCGTAAACAATCCATTTTCATTGTCGTGGACCAGTCAAGACTCCTTATGCATAACGGGAAATTCTTTCGATTTCATTGGTCAAACAAGTAATCCGAATGCCAATTTTTCATGGGATTTTGATGCAGATGCGTCAGTTCAAACCTCTACGAACTTAATTGTCAATAATGTAAGTTTCTCTACAACAGGATTTCAAACAATAACAATTAATGGGGATGATGGCGATTGTATCACAAGCTACACCGATTCCATTTACATTTTTGAAATGCCTACAAGTAGCTTCAATGCACCTCCTCTCGTACAATGCATCGGATTGACTATTCCGTTTGAAAACAACTCGACAAATGCGTTCAATTATTCGTGGGATTTTGGAATTTCAGGAACGAATGTGGATCAAAGTAATCAATTTGAACCAACTTATACTTTTCAAAATCCAGGGACATATTCAGTTCAATTAATTGCTAGCTCAAATGGAACTTGTATTGATACGTCAGAAGTTACGATTACTGTCAACGAACAACTAGTTATGTCATTTACACATTCTGATTCACTTTGCATAACGGACGGTTTATTCGATTTTGACGCCACTGTTTCCGGTCCTCAAAACACCACTTTCAATTGGAATTTTAGCGCTCAAGGATCCCCAAGTCAATCTTCAAACATTGATGTCCAAGATGTTGAATTTCTTACTCCGGGAAATCATCCTGTTTATTTGACGGGTTCATACGACGTTTGTTCGGATACTGTTTTTTCAACAGTTTTTGTTTATGCCGAACCAACAATTAATTTTTTATATGCCAATACACTTCAATGTGCTCCTTCAACGGCTAATTTTATAAATTTAAGCACTTCGGATACGCCACCAATATACAGCTGGAATTTCGGTGATGGAGGAACTTCAAATTTTATAAGCCCTAGCCACGTTTATAATGATGTTGGAAGTTACAGCGTTGGTTTGACAATGATTACAACAAGTGGATGCATCGATACGCTTTACATGCTTCAACAAGATTTGGTTCAAGTGAATCCGTCTCCAAAAGCAGGATTTTCAGTGAATCCAAACCGAGTAGATATCTGCAATTCAAAGGTTGAAATTATAGACCAATCTATTGATGCAACGTCTTATTTTTATTTTTTCGATAATCGCCAATTTACCTCAACACAAGCCAATTTCTTTCACAACTATACCCAATCTGGCGGAGATTACCCGATGCAAGTTGTAACAAATCAATATGGATGCAAGGACACAGCTATGCGAACCGTCTTTGTTGAACCTTTTGCCGTTTACGTCCCAAATACATTTGTCCCTGACGGAAATGAGGTAAATGATATTTTCATTCCTAGAACAGCATTCGAAGTTGAAGGTTGGATTTTTCAAATTTTCAATAAATGGGGAGAACTTCTCTTCGAAACGCAGCAATGTGATCAAGGATGGAATGGTACGTATGATTCCAAACCTTGTCAAGACGGAACTTACATTTATGTTTTAAAATATCGACCTTGTGATAATCCATATGCAACTCAACAAATTACTGGGTTTGTTAATTTGATTCGATGATGAAAATGGAATTGGCAAGTTCTTGTTTATTTCTTTAATTTTGAAGTGTGATTCGCATTTTTACTTGTTGGTTTTTAACAGTTATCTTATTCTTCGGGAATGTTGGAGTTGCCTTGTACACGCACGTATGCGAGGAAGAAGGATCCTTCACAACATTCTTCGTTCCTGATAATTCACATTGCGAAAAGAAATTAAGCGAATTACCTGCATGTTGCCAGAAGAAACAGAAAAAAGACTGTTGTCACAACGAAACAAAAGTTTTTAAAGTTCAATCTGATTATTCAACTTCGTTAATAAAACTCAGTTTTGATTCTCCGTTCATAAGAGTCGAAAAACATTTTTTTGAACTTAATTTCAACCCAACTTTTACCTGCGAAGAGACTTTAGCCTTTTCTGGTAAGGATCCTCCTCCATTGCTTTATGGGAGGAAAATACTCATCCGAAATCAAGTCTTTCGAATTTAGAATTTAGGAAACGAAACATTTTCCCTAACTCTAAATTTATTTAAATGACAATTAAACTTTTTTTAACGTTACTATGCCTCAGCTGCAGTATGGTAACAAATGCACAATTAAAAGGACTCGTTCAAGGGTTCGATGCAGCAGGAACCAAAAAACCTATTTCGTTGGCAAAAGTTAAACTACTTCAATCAAAAACAGGAGTATTAACCAAAGAAGATGGAACTTTTGAACTTGTTTTACCAAAATCACTTCCTGATACCTTGATCATTTCGGCTGTTGGATATATTTCAGATTCCATTCCTGTGGATAAAAGCGATCGTTTTATCGCGTTGGATATCACCTTGTTTTCTGAGAAAATTCTTCCAGAAGTAATCATTGAATACCGAAAAAAATCACACGGGATTTCAAAAATGAAAACGCTTCATGTCGAGGAACTGACGAGTGCTGAACTTCGAAAAGCGGCGTGTTGTAACTTGTCAGAATCCTTTGAAACAAACGCTTCAGTTGACGTTAACATAACAGACGCTGTTTCCGGTGCAAAGAAGATCAGGATGATGGGACTAGATGGCGTTTATACGCAGATTCAAATGGAAAACATCCCTTATTTGCGAGGACTTGAAAGTTCGTTCGGACTTCATTCGCTTCCAGGAACCTGGATTGAATCAATACAAATTACCAAAGGAACAGGAACAGTTGTCAATGGCTTTGAGTCGATGGCAGGCTTGGTGAACCTCGAATTGAAAAAACCAAGTGAAATGGAGCGACTTTTCGTAAATGGCTACCAAAATATTTTTGGTCGTTCGGAGCTAAATCTAAATGTAGGTCAAGTCTTAAATGAAAAATGGAGCACGGGAACTTTTGCTCACGCTTCGTCCGTTTATGGAAACATAGACCACAACATGGACAATTTTCGGGATTTGCCGATGGGAGATAATTTGGCGCTTGTAAACCGTTGGGCTTACCAAGGTAAAAAAATGGAATCACAATTTGGATTTAATATCTATCAAGATCGTAAAGTTGGCGGACAGACTTCTTTTAAAAGAGAAAATAATAATCTATGGCCAACTAATTCATACGGACTCTTAATCAATTCAAGGCACGCCGACGTTTTTGCAAAAACCGGTTTTTTCGGAAAACGACCTTATCAGTCTTTGGGTATCGTTTACAACGTGAAATATCAGGAACTCGATGGACTTTTTGGAATTCGAAATTTTTCAGGTTTGGAGAAAAGGGGGTACATCAATGCCATTTACGACGATTACATTGGAACAACAGATCACCGTTTTAAAGTGGGAGCGAGCTTCGTGGCTTTGGATATTTCGCAAAACGTCGACACGTTGAAAGAAGGACGAAAAGAATTTATTCCTGGAGCATTTTTTGAATACACATATACAGGAAGCAGACTAACGGCTGTCGCGGGAGCAAGATACGATCAACACAACCTTTTTGGTGGTCAATTTTCGCCGCGAGCCCATTTAAAATATGCCTTAAATGAATTGACTGATTTACGAATTACAGGAGGAAAAGGATGGCGCGTTCCGAATTATATGATTGACAACATTTCTTTGCTCGCAAGTTCAAAAACGTGGATTGCTCCATCGGCCATCAAACCCGAAATTTCATGGAATATCGGAGGATCATTGGTTCACGAAATGCGCTTGTTTCAAAATAAGGCAGGAATATCCGTAGATTTCTATCATACTTTTTTCGAAAATCAGTTGGTTGTAGATCGCGATACGAATTTCAATAGCATTATTTTCAAGAATTTGGCAAATGCCTCGTTTTCCAATGCCTTTCAAACGGAATTTAACTTCAGTCCGATTAAAAACTTTGAAATACGATTGGCCTATAAATTCTTAAGCGTGAAAGCCGTTTATGATGGCAGAATGCAACAACAAGTGATGATCCCAAAACATCGAGGTTTTGTCAATTTGGCTTATCGAACGAGGAACAAACGCTGGGAATTTGACTTGACTTGTTCAGTTTATGGTCAATCTAGACTTCCTTCTGATTCGCTTTTCGATCAGAATCAGCAGGAGCAATTTAGTCCGATTTATCCAATGCTGAATGGCCAAATAACTTATATTTACAAGAAGTTGGAAATTTATTTGGGTGGTGAAAACTTGACGAATTTTAAACAACAAAATCCGATAATTGATAGTCAAAACCCATTTGGTCAGAATTTTGATGCAACAAACGTTTGGGGTCCTATTATGGGAATTAACATTTACGGAGGATTCAGATTCTCAATACCAAGAACTAAAAAGAAAAACTAATTATTTTTAAATTTGAATATTATGAAAGCAACAACTTTATTTTTGTTTCTCTTCTTAACAGGATTGACATTTGGGCAAAAGAAAATCGAAGAATCAGTGATTCAAACTTCAGCTCAATGCGGAGATTGCAAGGAACGGATTGAAAGCAAACTCAATTACACAAAAGGAGTCGTCTTTGCAGAACTCGATTTGGAGTCTAAAAAAGTAACCGTTCGCTACAAAACCAAATCTATTTCGCTGCAAGAGATAAAGCAAGCCATAGCCAATATTGGATACAGCGCAGATGACGTAAAAGCAAAAGAGGAAGATGTTTTGAAACTCCCAAAATGCTGTCAACCAGGTGGACATTAAGAATTTGTAAAGGGAATTTGAAATTAGTTTTTAGTTTCCCTACTTTCTTCTTTTTCAAATCACTATCTTCGCGTCAAATTTCCGGAGAACATGAGTGATGCCATTAAACACGAATGTGGGATTGCCCTATTGAGGCTAAAAAAACCCATGCAATTCTATGTCGATAAATATGGTTCTGCGCTCTACGGAATAAACAAACTTCACCTTTTGATGGAGAAGCAACACAACCGCGGACAAGATGGTGCCGGTGTTGCGAATATCAAGTTTGACATGGCTCCAGGTGAGCGTTATATTTCTCGCGTTCGTTCAATCGCTAAAAGTCCAATTCAAGATATTTTTGATCAAATTAACAATCGATTCCAACAAATTGCCGAAGAAGACAAATCAAAACTAAACGACGTTGAATTCCTAAAACGAAATGCAGGATTCACAGGAGAACTTTTCTTAGGTCACCTACGCTATGGTACATTTGGAAGAAATTCCATTGAAAGTTGTCATCCTTTTTTGCGTCAAAACAACTGGATCACACGAAATTTAGTTGTTGCGGGGAATTTTAATTTAACGAACGTAGATGAATTATTCAGTGTTCTTGTCAACATAGGTCAGCATCCAAAAGAAAAATCGGATACGGTGACTGTTTTGGAAAAAATTGGACATTTCTTAGATGTTGAAAACGATGAATTGTATCGACAATACAAAACTTTAGGTTATAGCAATCCTGAAATTTATGCAAGAATTGCGGATCAATTGAATTTATCTAAAATTCTTAAAAAAGCATCTGAAGATTGGGATGGGGGCTATGCGATGGCCGGACTTCTTGGTCACGGTGACGCTTTTGTTTTGAGAGATCCAAGTGGAATTCGCCCAGCTTTTTGGTACGAAGATGAAGAAATTTGTGTGGTTGCATCGGAACGCCCAGTAATTCAAACGGCTTTCAATTTAAAGGTTGAACAAATTAAAGAACTTCAACCCGGTCACGCACTGATTATCAAAAAGAATGGGATTGTTTCTGAGGAAATGATTAACATTCCAAAAGATCCTAAAAAATGTTCGTTTGAGCGTATTTATTTTTCTCGAGGATCCGATGCTGATATATACAAAGAGCGAAAAGCACTTGGGCGTTTGATTGTTCCTCAGGTTTTAAAAACAGTCAATTACGACTTTGACAATTCCGTATTTTCTTTTATTCCAAATACCGCGGAGGTTTCATTTTATGGATTAATCAAAGGACTCGAAGAACATTTGAATTTAGAGAAAATCAAACAAATTCAAGCACTGGGAAATAATCCAAACGAAGAACAAATTGCTGAAATCATTCATCGAAGAGCTCGAATAGAGAAAATCGCTATCAAGGATGCCAAACTGCGAACCTTCATTACACAGGATGATTCTCGAGATGATCTGGTCGCTCACGTCTATGACATCACTTACGGAAGCGTTCGCGCTGGAACAGATAACTTAATCGTTATTGATGACAGCATCGTTCGTGGAACAACTTTACGTCAAAGCATTTTGAAAATTCTGGATCGTTTGAATCCGAAGAAAATTGTGGTTGTTTCTTCCGCTCCTCAAATTCGTTTCCCGGATTGTTATGGCATCGATATGGCTAAAATGGGAGATTTCATCGCATTCGAAGCAGCCATTCAGCTTTTGAAAGATCGAAAAATGGATCAAGTAATCCAAGATGTTTATAAGCAATGTCTAAAGCAGTTGGATTTACCCAAAGAACAAGTTCGAAATTTCGTTAAAGGAATTTACGAGCCGTTCACCGATGATGAAATATCAAAAAAAATCGCTGAATTGTTAACGCCGGAAAATATTCAAGCCGAAGTGGAAATTATTTTCCAAACGGTTGAAAACCTTCATAAAGCTTGTCCAAATAACCTTGGTGATTGGTATTTCACGGGAGACTACCCTACTCCAGGAGGAAATAAAGTGGTCAATAAAGCTTTTATTAATTGGATGGAAAAGAGAAACGAACGAGCTTATTAGTTCAAGAGATTTTTCACTTCCTGATTTTCTATAATTTTCTCTGAAGCTCCTCGCTGACTTTCTACAAATTCAATTGTTTTAAATGAAAGTGACTCTAGTTTCGTTTGAACTTCATTTAATTTTATCTTGAATTCCTGATAGCTTCCAACTTCAAAACCTATTCCTCGGTTCATAAATTCATTTGCTTCTGGAAATTTTGCATGTTTAGGGCCAAAAAAGACAGGAAGTCCAAAAACCGCTGGCTCTAGAATATTATGTAGACTCCCTGAAAAGCCTCCACCCACAAATGCAACTTTCCCATAGGAATAGGCCGTTGATAGGTGTCCAATCGTATCCAAAATTAAAACTTGTTGATTCGTAAAATCATTCTCAAACGAAGTAAATCGAACAGCATTTGTTCCCAATTTTTGCTGAAGGGATTCAACATTCGATTCTGAAACATTATGCGGCGCTAAAATCACTTTTTGTGACTTATTTTCAGCTAGAAAAGAGAATAGTATTTGTTCCTCTGGCGACCAACTGCTTCCGAATATTAGGGCTTTTTCGTCTGCTAAAAAACGGCCAAAAACGTCAAAATCAAGATTGTTATTAGTTTGTTCAAACAACTTTTTATTTTCCAAAACCCGATCGAATCGCGTATCACCGATGATTTCATAGTTATGTATTCCAAGTTGAGTCAATAATTTAACAGTGTCATTATTCTGCACAAAGAAAAAACTCACATTTTTCAAGGCATTTCGAAATAACCCTCCAAACCATTTGAAATAAATTTGATTCGAACGAAGGATGGTTGCAACTGAAAAAATTGGAATTCGTTGATTTTTGGCTTCATTTAAAAAGTTAGGCCAAAATTCATATTTCACGAAAAAACCCATTTTTGGTTTGAGTAAACTCAAAAATTCCTTTGCATTGGATTGCGTGTCAAAAGGTAAATAAAAAGCAAAGTCAACTGGATTTTTTCGTTTTTGATAATGCAAATAACCTGACGGCGAGAAAAAAGTAACGACAATTTGGAATGAAGGCTTTTTAGCTTTTATCAAATTCATGATAGGCAAGCCCTGATCGAATTCGCCCAAAGAAGCGCAATGAAACCAGATTACTGGTTTATCTTTCGGAATTTCTTCAATTGCTGATTTCCAATTCTTTCGCCCTTCCAAACCCAACCTTAATTTCGGATTGAAAACCGAGATTAATTTTAAAATCGGAAGAAAAATAGTCAGAAGCGTATTATACAAAAACAACATTAATCGATGTAATAGTCTTTTGGCATTCGACGATAAAAGGGGATATACCAACCAACCCGAAAACCATATTGAACATCCAATCTTGTTTTTGTTGATACAGGAACATCTGGTTGATCAAAAAAGATGGTTCTTCGATTTCTTGTTAAACCTTGTTGGAAATAAAAACCTCCATAAAAATTCCATGCACCTGAATTAGCAAGAAAAGAATACCCTAAAAATTGATGAAAATTAATCCCAGTTGTCAAACGATCATATCCTTTTTTGTAATCCAATTCAAGCGTCGGAACAACTTGGTCATTCGTTTCAATTCGAAGTCGATGCAATAAATATCCCACACCAAAATGAAAAAGTATCCCAGAATTTGAATTTGGACTCAATACTGGAAAAAGTTTTCCAAAAGAAAAATTTGTATTTACACCCCGAGGATACACAAGCACCATAGCAATATCGCCATTTATATCCGTAATATTGCCGTTTTCATCCACTAACTGATCAAAAAGCCCAGTCATCCTCGTTTGATTTCCAAACATAAAATTGCCGTCAAAACTCATGTACCAATTCTTCGCGGTCTTATATCCAGCAGATATTCCAACATGATTCATGTACCCATATCGATCGGCCAAATCACCCGCTGTGAAATTACCACCATAATGAACGCCAATTAACGGTGTAGCAATTGAAGAATCACGCACATTTCTCTGAGCGACAATCAATTGAGTTACAGAAAAAATTAAGAATGTTAAAAATGAAATCAACTTCATAGATCCAAAGGTAAAATCTATTTTTAAATGAATCGATTTATTGAAAACTGTTTTAAACGAATCATTATTGCATCATTTCCCCTTTTTTCAATAAAAATCACATCTTTAAACGAATGAATTTCCGTAACTTCGCTTTTCAAAATTTCAGTAAATGAAGAAAATTCAAATGGTAGACTTAGTTTCTCAATATGAGAAAATTAAGCCTGCAATTGATTCAGCGATTCTCGATGTAATTCAAAACGCCCAATTCATAAATGGTCCTGAGGTAATAGCTTTTCAAGAAGAACTAGAACAATACTTAGGTATAAAACATGTGATTCCTTGTGCCAACGGAACAGATGCGCTTCAGATAGCGATGATGGCTTTAGACTTGAAACCTGGAGATGAAGTAATTACACCTTCTTTTACCTACATTGCGACAACAGAAGTTATTGCATTGCTTGGTTTGAAACCAGTATTTGTAGAGGTCAATAAAGATACGTTTTGTGTGGATGCGGAGGCGATTGAAAATGCAATTACTCCAAGAACCAAAGCCATTGTGCCAGTTCATTTGTATGGTCAAGCGGCAGACATGAATGCAATAATGGCAATAGCTAAAAAGCATAATTTGTTTGTAATCGAAGATAATGCGCAGGCCATCGGTTCTGATTATCACTTAACGGACGGTTCAGTTGTAAAAACTGGAACAATCGGAGATATAGGTTGTACTTCTTTTTTTCCATCGAAGAACTTAGGATGCTATGGTGATGGCGGGGCGATTTTTACAAATAATGATGAATTAGCAGTTACGCTGAGAATGATTGCTAACCATGGACAAAGTAAAAAATACTACCATGATGTTGTAGGCTGTAATTCTAGGTTAGATAATATCCAAGCAGCAGTTTTGAGAATTAAGTTAAGACAGTTGGACAACTATGTTGATGCACGTAGAAATGTAGCGGATTACTATGATGGTTTTTTCGGGCCAATGAAAGGAGTCCAAATTCCATTTAGATCACACGATTCCAAACACGTATTTCATCAATACACCTTGATTTTGAATGGTCACAATCGTGATGGATTGAATGAATATTTGGCATCAAAGGATATTCCGTCAATGATTTATTACCCTGTTCCAGCTCATCGTCAAAAAATGTTTGCTTCTTTTGGCAGTGCGAACACAAATTTACCAACTACTGACTGGCTTACTGAACGAGTTATTTCTTTACCAATCCATACAGAAATGCAAGAAGAACAGCTTGAGTGCATAACAACTGCCGTTGCCGAATTTTTGGGTTAATAATTTAAAAAAAATGAAAAAAATAGCCGTAGTAGGAACTGGATATGTAGGACTTGTAACTGGGACATGTTTTGCCGAAACGGGCAATATGGTTACTTGCATAGACATCGACGAAAAGAAAGTCGATAAAATGAAAAATGGAATAATTCCAATTTATGAGCCTGATTTGGACACACTCTTTGAAAGAAACATCAAGGCTAATCGATTGAGTTTTACAACTTCTTTGGAAGAAGGGATCAAGGATGCCGAAATAATTTTTCTAGCATTACCTACTCCTCCAGAAGAAGATGGTTCAGCGGATTTATCATACATTTTGGGTGTTGCGGATCAACTTGGAAAGATAATGCAGAATTATAAAGTAATTGTTGACAAAAGTACAGTTCCTGTTGGCACAGCTGAGAAAGTACATAATGCCATAGCCGCGAATTCAAAGACTGACTTTGCCGTTGTTTCAAATCCAGAATTTTTAAGAGAAGGGTTTGCTGTGAATGACTTTATGAAACCGGATCGAGTGGTTATCGGAACTAGTGATGATCGGGCAAAAAAAGTAATGGAAAGCCTTTACAAACCATTCGTGAGACAAGGCAATCCAATTTATTTCATGGACGAAAAATCTGCGGAGTTAACGAAATATGCTGCTAATTCATTCCTAGCAACAAAAATTACTTTTATGAATGAAGTTGCAAACTTTTGTGAGTTGGTTGGCGCAGATGTAGATAAAGTTCGAATAGGAATTGGTTCGGATAATCGCATTGGAAAAAGATTTTTATTCCCTGGAATTGGTTATGGTGGATCTTGTTTTCCAAAAGATGTTCAAGCATTGGTGAAATCTGGTAAAGAAAATAAGTTCGACTTTCAAATATTGAATGCAGTAATGAAAGTTAACGAGGAACAAAAAACCGTTTTATTTCCTAAGATTAAAAACTTTTTCCGAGGTGATTTGAAAGGAAAGAAAATTGCCGTTTGGGGTCTTGCCTTCAAACCTGATACAGATGATATTCGCGAAGCACCTGCATTATATATGATTGAGAGTTTACTGCACGAAGGTGCTGAAGTTTCTGCTTTCGATCCCGAAGCCATGTCAAATGTGCAATCAATTATTGGAGACAAAATAAACTACACTGATAATGAATATTCAGCATTGGAAAATGCAGATGCCTTGCTAATATGCACCGAATGGGGAATATTTAGAAATCCAGACTTTAATCGAATTAAAAATTTAATGAAAGATGCTGTAATTTTCGATGGTCGCAACTTATTTGAAATTGATGAGATGAGTGAAAGAGGATTTTACTATTCCAGTATTGGACGAAATTTAATTGATAAGTAAATGAAACGGATACTCATAACTGGTGCTGCCGGCTTTTTAGGATCACATCTTTGCGATCGTTTTATTCGAGATGGATATCATGTGATTGGCATGGATAACCTGATAACTGGGCGATTGAAAAACATTGAACATTTGTTCGGGTTGGAACATTTTGAGTTTTACCATCACGATG
>JBMLTP010000106.1:0-3873 GCA_049239885.1 Crocinitomicaceae bacterium | reverse complement strand
CCTTAATGACATCCAACCTCTTGGTAAAGGCCTATTTTGTGTGCGCTTCATAATAATATCAAGATCTTTTTCCCAAATTTGATTGGCGCCATTTGATGCGGCGGTAACAAGCGTGCCACCCATCATTAAATAAAAGATTTCAAGAAGATTTGATCCTCCGGCAAAAAGATAACCAGAGAGCGCTGAAAGAATTACCAAAAATGACAAGCGAAACTTGGTAAAAACCAAATATATTTTAAACTTGGTTGGTTTTTGAATTTCAGCGTCTGACATTATTCGCAAATTTACAAAGAAATACAAGTTTGTGGGTGTTCACCTTTAATTTTGAACATAAAATTCCGACAACTGCTTCAATCTAATTATCTTTATCAACCAAAATTAATTTTATGTACGACAATTTAATCGTTGAGAAAAAAGAGCACATTGCTTATATCACTATTAATCGACCAAATCAATTGAATGCGCTGAATAAGGCTACAATTCTAGAATTGCATAATGCACTTAGTGATGCCGATGAGGACAAAAATATAGGTGTAATTATCTTAACTGGTAGTGGAGAAAAATCTTTTGTTGCTGGCGCGGACATTAAAGAATTTGCTGATTTTTCAATTTCGCAAGGAGGAGAACTGGCTATGAATGGACAGAAAACCCTATTTACTTTTTTAGAAAACCTTGGCACCCCAGTAATAGCCGCTGTAAACGGTTTTGCTCTCGGCGGAGGGCTAGAGCTTGCAATGTCAGCTCACATTCGTGTTGCGTCTAGTAATGCAAGAATGGGATTGCCTGAAGTTTCACTCGGTGTAATTCCTGGTTATGGAGGAACACAGCGTTTACCTCAGCTTGTAGGAAAAGGAAAAGCGAACGAACTTATTTTCACAGCAGGAATGATTAAGGCAGACGAAGCATTGCAATGGGGCTTGGTGAATTACGTTGTCGAGCCAACAGAACTTATGTCAAAGTGTGAGGAAATTGCCAATAAAATTCTTCCAAATTCCCCAATGGCTATTCGATCTGCAATTGCAGCAGTGAATGCCGGATTTGAAAACGGAGTAAATGGTTTTGAAAAGGAAATTGAAGAATTTGGTAAATGTTTTGGTACAACAGAATTTAAAGAGGGTACAACAGCTTTTCTTGAAAAAAGAAAACCAAATTTTAGGGGATAAATGTCAAATCCCATTAAGCGATTATTAGGTCAAACCGCCATCTATGGACTTTCTTCCATTATAGGAAGATTGTTGAACTACTTATTAGTTCCACTTTACACCTATGTTTTTGCTGATCCAGCGGATTATGGAGTTGTTTCGGAGCTTTATGCTTGGGTGGCTTTCCTGATTGTATTGCTAACCTTTGGAATGGAAACCGCTTATTTTCGTTTTTTACAAGAAACGGATGACAAAGAAACGACGTTTTCAACAGCTTTTTTCACTGTTGGTGGTGTTTGTGTCCTGTTTTTCGCGTCATTGATGTGGTTTAACAACGACATTGAACGTTTAATCATTTTAGATGGGCATAACGAGTACATCATTCTTCTTGGTGCAATCGTTTGCATTGATGCCATTACTGCTTTGCCTCTCGCTAGATTACGTGCAGAAGAAAAAGCTGCTCAGTTTGCTGGAATTCAGTTTGCATCGATTGGTGTAAACATTTTATTGAACATGGTATTCATGTTATACTTGTTCGACAAGACAAGACCAGAAGAAGGTGTTCTATTTATCCTTGCCGCCAATCTATGTGCCTCACTGGTTAAGCCGCTTTTGCTTTATAATTCATTTCGCCAAATAAAACTTCAAATCAATTGGACACTCTTCAAAACGATGCTGATTTATGCTGCTCCACTGGTAATCGCCGGTTTTGCAGGAATTATAAACGAAACACTCGATCGAATTTTATTGAAACAAATTATTTACGACCCAAACAACCCGAGTTCCTTTCACGAAGCCGTTGCGCAAGTTGGAATTTACAGCGCGTGTTATAAACTAGCAATGCTTGTGACCATTCTTCTTCAAGCATATCGTTATGCTGCTGAGCCTTTTTTCTTTGCTCAAATGAAAAATGAAGACCGCAATAAAGTTTATGTAAATGTGATGAATTTATTCATTGCTGTCGTTTGTTTGGTGTTTTTAGTTGTTTCATTGAACATTGATATTTTTAAACATTTTATTCGAAATGAAAGTTATTGGGCCGGGCTAGCTGTGGTTCCAATTTTATTAATGGCAAATGTTTTTTTGGGAATTTATTACAATCAAAGTGTTTGGTATAAACTGAGTGGAAAAACGCAGTTTGGAGCTTATATCGCACTAATTGGAGCAATTATCACCGTGGTTATTAATATTTTATTCATTCCAACTTATGGATATATGGCGAGCGCGTGGGCCACATTGATTGTTTACTTCGTTCAAATGATGTTATCTTACTTTTTAGGACAACGATTTTACACCATTCCATACAACCAAAAAAAGTTCTTTTTATACATCGGATTATCCATCGGACTCTATTTCTTGGGAAGTTCGATTCAAACAAGTTCAGCAGTCTTCAACTTTTTCGTTCATAATTTATTGATCGCATCCTTTATATTCATTGCTTACATCCTTGAAAGAAAAGCACTTATCAAAAGTTAAATGTTTACATAATAATCGAACTATTTGTATGGTTTTATGTTTGTTTAGTTAGTTTGGCTTAATTTTGATCAACTTTTTAGAACATGCAGTATAAAGCAGGACCCCATTTATCTCAAATCAACCTTCCGAAAGATCTTCGTGAAAAGTTTAAAGTTGATGATTTACCGCAAATTTCAACTGAACTTCGCGACTATATTGTGGATGTAATCTCTGAAATCGGAAATAGTCATTTCGGCGCTAGTTTGGGTGTTGTTGAGTTAACTGTTGCTTTGCATTATGTTTTTAATACGCCAGAAGACCAATTAGTTTGGGACGTTGGGCATCAAGCTTATGGACATAAAATATTAACAGGAAGGAGAGAACGTTTTCATACAAATCGTTTAAAGGGAGGAATTTCTGGATTTCCAAAACGATCTGAAAGCGAATACGACACATTTGGTGTGGGTCACTCATCCACTTCGATATCTGCAGCGCTTGGAATGGCTGTTGCAAACCGTTATCTCGGAGATCACAAAAAACAACACATCGCTGTAATTGGCGATGGGGCAATGACTGCCGGATTAGCTTTTGAGGGAATGAATCACGCGGGCTTTGAAAAAGATGCTAATTTATTGGTTATTCTAAACGACAATTGCATGTCGATTGACCCAAATGTTGGTGCATTAAAAGAGTATCTTACGGATATAACAACTTCGCATACCTATAACAAAGTTAAGGATGAGGTTTGGAAGCTTCTTGGTAAAGTTTCAAAATTTGGACCGGATGCCCAAACAATTGCTTCAAAAGTCTCGAATGCGCTAAAAGGAAGTTTATTGAAACAAAGTAATTTGTTTGAAGCATTAAATTTTAGGTATTTCGGTCCGGTAGATGGACACGATGTGATTGGTTTGGCAAAAGTTCTTGAGGATTTAAAAGATATTCCCGGGCCTAAAATTCTTCATTGTCTTACAAAAAAAGGTGCAGGCTATAAATTTTCAGAAGAAGGAAATCCTACAAAATGGCATGCTCCTGGTGTTTTTAATAAAGAAACGGGAGAAATTGTTAAAATCGTTCCGAAATCGCCTCAGCCACCAAAATACCAAGATGTATTTGGACACACCATTGTCGAGTTGGCAGAGAAGAATGAAAAAATCATGGGTATCACGCCTGCGATGCCTTCTGGTTGCTCCTTGAATATTATGATGCAAGCTATGCCTGATCGAAGTTTTGATGTTGGTATTGCTGAGCAACATGCTGTTACGTTTAGTGCTGGATT
>JBMLTP010000105.1:0-19065 GCA_049239885.1 Crocinitomicaceae bacterium | reverse complement strand
CCTAATGGCACCACCCCCTCAAGATGGCATGTCTACCAATTTCACCACGTGGGCATTAACTACTGACAAAGATAATTTTTTCAACCGACTCGAAAATCAAACTTTAAAAATAAATGATGTCAAAATCACACTAGAAATAATTTTAAAGTAATTTTAGCCAAATTTTTTTTTAAAAATGTCGGATTCTTCGCACAAAATCTCACTTGCCGGTGTCTTAATTACAACAGGAATTGTATTTGGAGATATTGGAACTTCACCCTTATACGTTTTTCAGGCTATTACCGGCGGAGGAAAGCACATTTCACCTGATTTTATTCTCGGGGCTCTTTCTTGTGTAATTTGGACATTGATCTTGTTAGCAACGGTAAAATATATCTATTTCGCATTAAATGCAGATAACAATGGAGAGGGCGGAATTTTCGCATTATTCGCCTTATTAAAAAAACGACGAATTAAATGGGTTATAATTCCAGCTTTAATTGGGTGCGCTACGCTCTTAGCAGATGGATTTATAACACCTGCGATATCCATTTCTTCGGCAGTTGAGGGAATTAAAACCATTTATCCCGATACACCTGTGATTCCTATTGTTGTGGCAATTATTGTTGTTCTATTTACAATCCAACAATTCGGAACGGCCGCTATTGGAAAAATGTTTGGTCCAATAATGATTATATGGTTTATTTTCCTCGGATACCTTGGAATTACTAATGTAATTAAAAATCCATTTGTGTTGAATGCTTTCAACCCATATTATGCATACAACCTAGTTGCCAATGTTGATGGTGGGTTTGCTGTTTTAGGATCAGTTTTTCTTTGTACAACTGGAGCTGAAGCACTTTATTCAGATTTAGGTCATTGCGGAAAAGGCAACATTCGGATAAATTGGGCATTCGTATCAATTTTATTATTCATCAATTACTTAGGTCAATCCGCATTGTGTCTTTCCGATGGATTTGCACTAGCCAAGAATCAAACAGTATTCTATGCGATGGTTCCGGGTCATTTGTTACCTTTTGCGATTGTAATAGCAACAGCGGCAACAATTATCGCATCTCAAGCTTTAATTACAGGGGTTTTTACGTTGATGAACGAGGCAATTAAACTAAAGTTATGGACTAACTTGAAAGTGAAATACCCAACTAATCATAAAGGTCAAATTTACATTCCTTTTATTAATTGGTTTTTGATGGGGGGATGTCTATTAGTAATTGCCATTTTCAAGAAATCCAGTGCAATGGAACATTCATATGGATTGGCAATAACGATAAATATGGTTATGACATCTCTATTACTTGCATTTCTTTTATTCTTAAAATACCCCAAAGCAAAAATAATTTATGCTATAATTTTTAGTGTATTCTTAATTGTTGAATCCATTTTCTTGATGTCAAATCTTGGTAAAATTATCTCTGGTGGTTGGTTTACATTGGTTCTTTCAATTGGTTTCTTTCTTTTGCTTTTCCTTTATTTCAAAGCCCGTGAACTGAGAACAAGTATAACAGAATATATATCAATGGAAGAAGTTAAACCATTGATTATTGGAGTAAAAAATGATCCAGAAATTAATTTTGAAGCGTCAAATTTGGTGTTTCCTACGCGCAGTGATACATGCAAAAAATTGGATCTTACCGTATATCACTCTCTTTTTAGAAAGAAACCAAGGAAGGCAGACATTATTTGGTTCCTACATTTAGATATTTTGAATGAACCTTGGGGAGTTCATTATTCCGTAAATGAGGTCATTGACAAAACCTGTTATTATGTAACGCTTCAGCTTGGATTCAAAGAAGAACATCGAATAGAATACATGATGCGGAAAATACATGGTCATATGGTTGAGAAGGGCGAATTGACTGATGAAACGGTATTTAAGTCGCTTCGTGGTAAACTTGAGGAAATCGATTTTAAATTTGTTGTACTCAATTCTCGTGTCGCTATGGATAACGCGCTAACGTCATTCCAACAAATATGCGTGAAGGCTTACAGGTTTGTAAAATCTACTGGTTTGAAACCTGCTGAAGATTTTGGATTAGATAAAACAAATGTTATTGTTGATTATATTCCAATTTCAGTAACAGCTAAGGTTGATCAAGAATTAACATTGGATTTTGAAGATTTTTCAGAAAAAAAGAAGGATTCTTAGTTAGATATAAGAATTCTTTTTAAAAAATTATCGTTTAATCATTACTTCGATATTCATTCAAAAGTATGTTTTGCACATTTGCTGCAAGCAAATTTTCAAGTCGCTGAAACTTTCCTCAAAAAAAACGTCTTTTATACAACCTTTCTATCGGAATATCCGTTAAAAGAAAAAAAGTTTATCATGAGGCAATTAAAAATAGCAAAACAAGTTACAAATCGAGAAACAGCATCCCTTGATAAATATCTACAAGAGATAGGTCGTGTGGATCTAATTACCGCTGACGAAGAAGTGGAATTGGCAAGACGAATTCGTCAAGGTGATCGAGCAGCGCTTGAGCGATTAACAAAAGCAAATTTACGTTTCGTGGTATCTGTTTCTAAGCAATATCAAAATCAAGGTCTTGCATTACCAGATTTAATTAACGAAGGTAATGTTGGGTTGATCAAGGCTGCTGAACGATTTGATGAAACGCGTGGATTTAAATTTATTTCCTATGCGGTCTGGTGGATTAGACAATCCATTTTACAAGCATTGGCTGAACAAGCTCGAATTGTGCGTTTACCGCTAAACAAAATCGGAAATATCAATAAGATTAATCGTGCTTATTCAGAATTGGAACAAAAATTTGAGCGGCCGCCTTCAGCTGATGAACTTGCAGAATTTTTGAATTGCTCCCCTGAAGAAGTAAAACAATCCTTGGCTCAGAATGGAAGGCACGTATCAATGGATGCTCCTTTGGTTGAAGGTGATGAATCATCATCGAGTATGTACGATGTAATGGTTGGTGACTCACTGCCAAGTCCAGAGACAAATTTAGTTTTGGAATCTTTACGAAGCGATATTCGTCGATCATTGACTTCGTTGACAAGTCGTGAAAGTGAGGTCGTAAGTATGTTTTACGGACTAGAGGGCAAAACTCCGATGTCATTAGAAGAAATTGGTGTTAAGTTTGATTTAACGCGCGAACGTGTTCGTCAAATCAAAGAAAAAGCAATTAGAAGGTTGAAACAGACCTCAAAAAATAAATCGTTAAAAAGTTATTTGGGTTAAATTCAGAGCGGATCAACAAACCACCACCACCACTCTGTTGGTTGGCTTTGAATAGAATTCACGAAGAGCGCAGTAATGCGCTCTTTCTCTTTATAAGGTAAATAATCAAAGAGAAGAAATAAATAATTATAGCGGATCAACATCCACGACTACTTTAACAACTCTGTTGGTTGGCTTTGAATAGAATTCATCGATAATCGCAGCAATGCGCTCTTTCACTTTTTTATCTGGTGCTGTTCGCTCAATTTTAAGTTTTATTTCCTTTAAAAATTGATTCTGAATACGTTTTATAATCGGGAATTCCGGACCCAATACGCGCTCTTTAAAGGTTTCACGAAGTGATTTAGCCAATTCGAACGCTGCTTTTTCAACATACGGCTCCTCCTTGTGCTTTAACGTTATGGTAATCATCTTGTAGAAAGGCGGATAGAAATAATTCTCTCGTTCAATGATTTCATTTTTATAAAACGATGTGAAATCGTGTTGCTCGACCAATTTAATCACCCAATGATCAGGGTCAGAAGTTTGTACAATTACTTTTCCTCTTTTCTCCTTTCTTCCTGCACGCCCTGCTACCTGCGACATTAATTGATAAGATCGCTCGTAGGCGCGAAAATCAGGTCTTTTCAACAGCATATCTGCATCTAAAATTCCAACCAAACTAACGTTGTCGAAATCCAGTCCTTTGGATACCATTTGTGTCCCGATAAGGATATCAATTCGTCGGTTTTCAAAGTCATCTAGAATTTCTTCGTACGCATTTTTAGTACGGGTTGTATCTAAGTCTAATCGTTTGATCACTTTATCAGGAAAAACGATTGATAGTTCATCTTCCACTTTCTCCGTTCCAAAACCAATCATTTTCAGGCGATTGCTTCCACAAGCCGGACAAGAACCAATCGGCGCATGCGTATAACTGCAATAGTGACATTTTAAAACGTTTCCATGTTTGTGATAAGTCAACGAAACATCGCAGTTAGTGCATTTGGGAGTCCAAGAACAAATCTCACAGGACCAAAGAGGCGTATATCCTCGTCTGTTCTGAAAAAGAATCACTTGTTCGCCATTATTTAATGCTTGACGTATTTCATCCACCAAAAATCCTGAAAAATGGGATTGATTATCTTTATTTCGATGTTCTTTTTTAAGATCCGCACACAGAATTTCAGGCAAACGTAGGCCTTTGTATCGTTCCTTTAATTCGACAAGTCCGAACTTGCCACTTTTGGCGTTGTAATAGGTCTCCATTGCTGGAGTTGCAGTTCCTAGGAGCACTTTAGCGCTATGGTGATGGCCTAGAATTATTGATGCATCTCTTGCATTGTAGCGAGGGGAAGGGTCGTATTGCTTGAATGAGCTTTCGTGTTCTTCATCTACAATGATAAGTCCCAAATCTTGAAAAGGAAGGAAAACGGCCGAACGAGCGCCCAATATAATTCGGTAATTCGATAGGTCATTAGTTAGAACTTTATTCCAAATTTCAACGCGTTCATTTTGATTAAATCGAGAATGATAAACTCCTACCAAATCACCGAAATACGATGAAAGACGTTGAATTAGTTGCGTTGTTAAAGCAATTTCGGGTAAAAGAAACAGAATTTGTTTTCCCTGTTCCAAATAATCTTGGATTAATTGCACGTAAACTTCCGTTTTTCCCGAGCCAGTTACTCCGTGAAGTAATGTAACAGCATTCTTTTCGAAGGACGTAATTATTTCTTGATAAGCATTTTGCTGTGCCTCTGTTAACTCTTTAAACGGTTTTTTCGTCTTTTGATCTCGAATCAGCCGGTCAATTTGAAAGCGTTCAAGTGTAATAACCTCATTCTTTTCCAACGTATTCAAAGCCGATGCGCTTACTCCCTTTTCAATCAACTTCTTTTTAGGAATTGGGATATGAATCCCTCCTGCTTCTGTACTTTCTTTAATTAAAACCAAAAGAGCTTCAAGCTGTTTCGCATTTCTTGATGAATGCTCCATCTCCTCCATTAATTCTTGAAGAGCATTGTCTTCTTGATATGTTGAATTGAGGGAAACACACAGAATGGTTTTGGGATTGTAGCGATTGGCAATTTCTTCTTTTGTTGCTACAATTCTTCTTTCAATTAATTTTTTAATAAGGGGTTGAATTGTCTTAATTCCAAGAATTTCCGATAATTCCTTAAGATCAATTTCTTCATTTATTTCAAGCGCTTCGATGATTTTGCTTTCACGTTCATCGAGTTGATCGAAATTGGTATCAAATTCAGGGTGTACAACAATTTTAGTTTCACTCGCCAATTTAAAATTTGCAGGCAGAGCAGCATTCATTACATCACCAATTGGCGCCATGTAATAACTTGCAATCCATTTCCAAAATTCAAACTGTTTATTCGTGATAATTGCCGATTCATCTAACAAATGTTCGATGTATTTCGCTTGATATACCGTAGGGATTTCTTGATGAATTCGAACTATAATTCCTGTGATCAGTTTATTCTTACCGAATGGAACAATGACCCGTTGCCCAAATTGAACAAAATCATTTAATTCGAACGGAATTCGATAGGTAAATGCTTGATGAATAGGCACAGGTAAAATGACATCAGCAAATAAAGTCAATCGCTCACTCATCGAGATGTCAAAATCTTCAATTTTTAATTACAAGCAAATGATTCTTGCTGATTTACAATATTGTCTCCAGGGTGATCAGAGCAAAATAGAAGTGGACCGGTAATTGGACCAATACACAATTCACGCGTACTTTTTTTATCGATAGCTCGAATGTAGGCTAATGCCGGCGAAACAAAAAACGGTTTGAATACTTTCAACGTTTGACGCGAAGAGAAAATCCCCACAACTCGTTTATCATTGGTAACTGAAAGATTCGTGTAAGTCGGTTTACTTTGGGCTAAGGAAGACGTTGGTTTGTTGACTACCATGTAATTGTAAAGTTCTTCAGCGCCTCCTGTAATGGTAACTGAAATCCCATTGAACGTTCGTTTGTCTATAGAAGGATCGTCTGTTACATTTCGTTCCATCAATTCATAAAAAGTTTTTCCAAGTGCTGTAAATGTCGTGCTTGTGCTTGGTAGTACATCATTTTCTCCAAGTTGCCAATTGAATGATTTAGTCGTAAAATTGTTTCCGATATGTTCATTAAAAAACACATCCAATTGAGCATTAACTATGTAAGCGTTACCTGTACTTCCCACACCTACTCCTGTTGAAATATATTCAGCAGGGTCATCTGCAAATTTAAACGTGAAGTTTTGAGATGATGCGCTAGTCGTTAAACCATTAACTAATTCTGTTTCTCCATTTACTTCAAATGCACCATCGTTAATTTTAGCTTTCATTTTGTAGGTGCAACCTGGTTTAAGTGACGTTAATAAAGGATTTGGAGAAGTTTGAACCGTACCTGGAACACCCATGGATGATATCACCGTTGGAAGTGTTTTAAAATAATAAACTTTTTGTTCAGGTGCATAAAATGCTCCATCGACATCTTTGTTCGTTACAATCGTATCTTGTAAAAGCCACGTTCGTTGTAATGCTCCACCGAGATATTCTGAAACTGTCAATTCCACATTATCAAAATAGCTTGAATCAGGTATTTGTGCTATTTCCAAAGCATTTCCTGGGCCGATGAATGCACGGGTTATTTTCACAAAATGTAAGGAATCAGCGTGATCCAATAAACCATAAACAACGGCGGTTTCTTTGAAATCACCGGCTAAGTTAACTTCCTCGCTGCAACTCGTGAGAAACGTGACAAGAATACTCAAGTAAATTGGAATATATTTCATAAACATAAAGTTATACAATTATCTCATATTCGGATTCGGTGGCATTTGTGCTTTAACAAAAGATCCTGACTTACCTACTTCCATGATTTCCATATCAAAACAAAGCGACTGTCGACCTTGTTCTTCTCCATAGGCCATTTGCCAAGGAATAAAAACCTTATAAATTCCACCTTTTTTCATGTTCTGAAGTGCAAAAGACCATCCTTCGATGATTCCTCCACCAACACTTACAGGTAACGGTTCAATTTTTCCCTGCTGATTAGGCATACGGCTACTTTCCATAGTGTCTCCGAGAGCTGTTGTCAACGTGTAATGAACCTTCACATCATTTTGTAAAGAAACCAATGGGCCATTACCTTCTTTAATCGTTTTAATTACAATCCCGTTTGGATAAACTTTTGAACCAGGAAGTTTTTTCGCTTTCGCCATCATTTTAGAACCATTTGCCTCGTTTAATTTCACTAGAAAATCATTCATCATTTGACGCATCGCTTGTTCTTTGATAGTCGTGTCTCGTTTAAACAGACCATCAGCATAACCGCGTTTCACCATTTCCAAATTAACTTGATCTAACGCACCTAGCTTTTTAATATCTGAATAAAACGCGTATCCTGTCATTCTCCCCATACAAAGTGAACCTTCCTTGATGTATTTCTTATTTAAATCCATATAATTCGGGCCAAATAACTTTTGGATAGTTTGTAAACAGCCATCCGCTTCTTTGCCATTTAAGTTTTCGTTGAAGCCCTTAATCATTTCATCTTTATCCAATTGCTCCAACGACTTTTCATTACTGTTGGTAATGGTTTTGGCATTTACAGCTCCTAGAATATAGGACAATTTGTCTTTTTGAGTTTTGAATGAAATTGGTGTACTTGAATCGTTTGAATCTGAGCAACTTGCAATTAACAACGTTGCGAAAAGAATTAAAAATAGGTTCTTCATTATTATTTGATATCTAAAAGTTCAACTTCAAAAATTAAAGCGGCAAAAGGCTTGATTGCTCCTCCCGGATGAGGATTTGCCCCGTAAGCCAATTCTTGAGGAATAAATAATTTGTATTTGGAACCAATCGGCATTAATTGCAATGCCTCAGTCCATCCTCTAATAACTTGATTCACTCCAAAACTTGCTGGAGCTCCGCGTTGAACCGAACTATCAAATACAGTCCCATCAATTAACGTCCCGTGGTAATGAACCGTTACATTATCCGTTGGGCCAGGCTTGCGACCGCTTCCTTCACTCAAAATTTCATATTGCAAGCCTGATGAGGTTGTATGAATTCCTTCTTTTGTGCGATTTGCTAATAAAAACAATTCGCCTTCCGATTTTACCTCTGCAAAAGCTTCATTGCGCTTACTGTCCAAGTATGTTTGAATCGCATCATTCGCTTCGTTTGGAGATAATTTGAGTTTATTTCCGTTAAAAATATCATTCATCGCTTCCGCTAAAACACGCGTATCAACACCCTCCAGGTTTTGATTTTTAAGGCTTTCCGCGATGCTCATTCCAACTGCGTAGCTTACCTTTTCCAATTCTGTTTGCATTAAAAATAGTTAAGACCTCGAAATTACTCATTTTCGTCGATAACGGAATAGTGAAATTATAACGATTGGTATTTTATTTTAAACTTCATTAATCGTAACAAACAAGTTGATTTACTCGTTGAATAGAAATTATGAAAAAAGAACTTCATTTTTCTTATGAAACGTTGAAATCGATTTCTGAATTGAACGAAGCCGATCAGATTTTAGCTGAACAAGCCATTGAAGCAATGGATAAAGCTTATGCACCATATAGCAAGTTTAACGTTGGTGCGGCTTTAAAACTAAAAACAGGAGAAATTATTCAGGGAAATAACCAAGAAAATATTGCTTTTCCGTCAGGATTATGCGCTGAACGTGTAGCCTTGTTTTATGCTGGAGCGAAGTATCCGGGAGTCGAAATTGAAACGCTTTGTATTGTTGCTAAAGGTGATTTAGTTCCGAAAAGTCACATTTTATCGCCTTGTGGTTCTTGCCGACAAGTGATGTTGGAATCAGAAAATCGTCAAAAAAATCCAATTCGTGTCATTCTGATTAACCAAGATGAAACGGTTCTCATTGTCAATTCAGCTAAAGATTTTCTTCCTTTTGGATTTGGGAAATAGTCATTGTTATTGAGGTTTTGTGATTCTAAGATATTATTACATTAGCACGAACGACTTTTAGACTTTAGATTATGAGAGAATGACTGAATGAACAAGGACATTCCGATTTCATTTTACAATTTACATTTCAACCTTTTAACCTTTTAACTCTTAATTTTCAACTCTTAACTTATTATCCAATTATTAATAGTGTTGTAAACGAATATTTTCCTCTTTCCAAAAATCGCACCTCCAATCTTTACTATTTCTAACTAAATTTGAAGAAAATCTCATTTATGCCCTACCAATATTCTGTTGAAAGTCGTTTTATCAAATACGCTCAAATCGATACAACCGCCGATCCGAATTCTGAAACATTTCCTTCATCGTTGAAGCAAAAAGATTTAGCAAAAGTGCTTTATCAAGAATTGATTGATTTGGGGTTGGATGAAGTTGAAATGGACGAATGGGGATATGTATTTGCAACTATTCCATCAAATTCAGATAAAGAAACTATTCCAACAATTTGTTTGTGTTCCCACATGGATACGGCTCCAGATTGTTCAGGGACAGGAGTAAAACCAATTGTTCATCGGAATTACGATGGGAATCCAATCACCCTTCCGGATGACAATTCACAAGTTATTACAGTCGAACGACATTCGTATTTAAAATCGAAAATTGGCGATGACATAATAACAGCAAGTGGCACAACTTTACTTGGCGCGGATGACAAAGCAGGAATAGCCATCATCATGGATTTTGCACAATACCTAATGCAACATTCTGAAGTGAAACACGGAAAAGTTCGGATTTTATTTACGCCGGACGAAGAGGTTGGAAGAGGTGTAGACAAACTTGATATGTCCAAAGTAAATGCAGATTTCGGCTACACGTTAGATGGTGGACAACTAGGAGATATTGAAGATGAGACTTTCTCGGCTGATGCAATGAAATTTGTTTTCAACGGGATTAGTGCACATCCTGGTTATGCTAAAAATAAAATGATTAACGCCATAAAACTCGCTTCCGAATTGGTTGATTCGCTTCCTAAAGATCGTTGGTCACCAGAATCAACAAGCCATCGTGAAGGTTTTATTCATCCGGTTTCGATTGAAGGTGGGTTGGAAAAAGCAACTGTTCAGTTTATTGTACGCGATCACGAAACATCAAAATTGGCTGAATATGAAAACGAATTGGAGCAATTGGCCAATCAAGTAATTCAAAATAATCCTGGCGCTGCATTTACATTCGAAATTACAGAGCAATATCGCAACATGAAAGAAATTCTGAAAGACGTTCCTTTTGTTGCCGATTACGCCGTTCAAGCTATGGAAAAAGTTGGAATAACTCCAAAACGAGCAATTATTCGCGGAGGCACAGACGGCTCTCGTTTGTCGTTTATGGGTTTACCATGTCCAAATTTATTTACAGGTGAAATGGCAATTCATTCGAAACACGAGTTTGTGAGCGTTCAAGACATGCAAAAAGCTGTGAAAACACTTGTTGAGTTGATTCAGATTTGGGAGAAACATTAAAGGACTTTTGTATTTTTGACATCAAATGGATTACAAACTCATCCTCAAGGACATTAAAGCAGGTAAATTCGAAAAGATTTACTTCTTGCATGGTGAGGAACCGTATTTCATCGATTTGATTTCGAATGCCGTTGAAGCAAATGCTCTGCAAGAACATGAGCGCGATTTTAATCAATCCATTTTGTACGCTCGAGAAACGGAAGCCATTACCTTGCTCGGTGAGCTCAACGCCTATCCAATGATGGCAGAAAGAAGATTAGTTATTTTGAAGGAGGCACAATATTTTAAGGACATTGAGGCCCTTGAAAAGTATTTTGACAAACCTGCAGATACTACAATTTTTGTGGTTTGTTATAAACATAAAACCTATGACGCTAGGAAAAAAAGCATAAAGGCAGCCGCCAAGAATGGCTTGATTTTTAAATCTGATAAAGTTCGAGAATACCAACTTGCTGATTGGATCAATGCATACGTGAAATCAATTGGTTATGAAATAACCTCCAAGGCTAGCATGCTTTTAACAGAATTTATTGGTAATGACATCAGTCGAATAGTGAACGAAATTGAAAAGCTTACAATTTTAGTTCAAAAAGGCACTACTATTAATGACGTTCATATTGAAGAAAATATTGGCGTATCCAAAGATTACAATGTTTTCGAATTGACTAATGCCGTTCAATCAAGGGATTCTTTGAAATCTTTTAAAATAGTACGCTATTTCGAGAATAATCCAAAAGCAGCGGATATTACCATGGTGATTTCGAATTTATTTCGTTTGTTTTCGAATATCATGCGGATACATTTTCTTCCAAATAAATCGAGAGAAGCCGTTGCGCAGGCGTTGGGAGTTCATCCATTTGTTGCCGGCGAATTATTAAATGCTCGAAACAATTTCGATCCGAGAAAGCTTGCTTCAAATATTGAAACGCTTCACGAATTTGACCTAAAGGCGAAAGGGGTTGGAAGTTCCTCTGCATCCCAAGGAGAATTGATGCGTGAAATGATTTTTAAATTATTACATTGATGGCCTCATTTTTTGCAACGGACATAAATTTAAATTCAACGGAGTATTTGTTGTCAGAGGAAGAATCCAAGCATTGTATTCGGGTTTTGCGCTATGGAATTGGTTCTGAAATAGATTTATTGGACGGAAAGGGAAATCAATTTAAAGCCCTCGTTACAGATAACCATCCAAAACGTTGCAAATTGGAAATCAAACAAGTTGTATCGCATACGAGGCCTTCGATTGACATCCATGTGGGAATGGCTCCTACAAAAAATATGGATCGCGTTGAGTGGTTCTTGGAAAAAGCAACAGAATTGGGGTTGACTAAATTAACTTTTTTGAAATGCGAGAACAATGAACGTTCATCAATTAATTTAGAACGGTTACAAAAAATCGCAATTTCTGCAATGAAACAGTCCAAACGATTTTATCTTCCTGAAATTGAAAATTTAATGTCATATAAGGAGTTCGTAATAAAAAATCCTAAGGGATACATCGGGCACTGTTATGAAGGAGAAAAGATTCAGATAAACGAAATTAAAAAAGGTGGTACTTTTCTAATTGGTCCAGAAGGTGATTTTTCAAAACCGGAGGTCGATTTTGCCCTTGCGAATGGTTATCAAGCAGTCCGAATGAGTGATTTCAGATTACGCACCGAAACTGCAGCTCTTTTGGCAGTTTTTGCTCTTAGTTAATTCTTAACAAATCTTTTGTTCACTGAGTATGCTTCTGACTTCAGTTGAATTGTATAAATTCCAGAGCTGAAATTTGCCGTTTTTACTTTAATTTCATTCGAATCTAACACCAGTTCTTGATAAACTAGTTTTCCAAATGCATCCAAAATACAAACATCCAATGCACTGTTCATTTTAGGTACTGAAATTGTAACGATATCCTTAGCAGGATTTGGATAAACTTGAACATTAACTGCTTCAGAAATCTCCGTAATACTTGAATTTTGGGATTGTATACATGAATTTACAACTTGTATATTCACGGGTTCAACTTGTTTATTCAATACTTTTATAACTGAATCCAAGCAAATTTCGGAAGTCATATCAGACAGATAAATTCGCAAGAATGGCGTGAAGTCGGTGTATTTTGGAATTAAGCTGTCAACTAATGACAAACAAGCAATTTCATTCGTAATGCTGTCATAATAAATTTCTGTAGGAAATTGACTCGCATTTATCAAACTTGATACCCCTGTAACTTTTGCACCACTGATCTTTAACTCATAACCTTTAACCTCATTCATCGGATTTTTGATTTTTACATCCATATATCCGGTTGTTGCATCACCAAAGTTTGTATATACGCCAATTTCTCCCATGAAAACGGTTTGTTGGGTGTTTACAACCGAATTTGGAAAGATACATTCTGAGTTATTACTTGCTCCATTTTGAAGGCAGTTCATTAGTAGTCCGGCATCCCAAACATCAATTTGTCCATCAGCGGATAAATCGTTACAGGTTGTTGGGTTTAAATCATTCTTTACCGAATGGTCAAGGTACAATTCAACATCGGAATTGTTAGAAACACCATTTAGATCCAAATCACCTCGCTTGGCACTTCCATTACAATTTCCTTCACAATCTAGCTGCGAATTGCCGTACAAAACACCCGCACAATCATAATAAGGGGTGCAATTTGGAATAACATTAAAACTTTTGACACCATTCGTTTCAGAAATACGAACACAAACTTGCGCCCAATTATTTTGGTAATTTGATTCGTAATGACCCAAAGCATCCGGTGATTGATCCCAATTAACTTTAACTGCTAGGATGTATTCGGCGGTATCTAAATCAGTAATGTCAATCCATTGACAATCCAGTGCTCTTGAATAAATATCACCGCACTGACGCGTAATTCCCATATTTCCACAACCATATTGAGGTGATCCACCATCTGAACATTCCAAATCCATCACGCAAAAACCATTTTTATGTCCGATTGGAATATTTTGACCATTCATCGTGTAAAGTACATATTCGGCATATCCTTCATAATGAGCGTGACCGTGACAGTTTTGAAAGGAAAATTGATCTGGATTATCGCCCGGTGTTCCAATGTAATAATCCATATCCCCTATATTTTTGATGTGCGTATCAAATGCTAAAACTGTTCTCGTTCCATATCCATTCATACAACCTTCCTCTACCATACAATTTGTTGCAAACTCCTCTCTGATTTCGAGCGAGTTCTGAATAGCACTTTGTACAATTGTCAAATCAGGACCGGCCGGACAATTTGGACTTGGATAATAATAACAAGTTCCAGCTGAGGTAGCATCTGGATTGTAATTACAAGCTGTAGGATCCATGCAACCGACCAAAGGACCATCGTAAGTAATCGAAAAAGGAATTCCACCAGAACAGTCAGTTGTTCCATACAATCCAACCCTTATAATATAAGTGTTACCAGCAACTAAAAACGCATCGATGTCTGCTCGAACGCCACAAGCCGGATTGTCGTCGTTATAGAAAAGTGTACCCGTGTTATCTGTATTAAAAACATAATTATTACATTGGTCATAAATCCAAAGCTTCGTATCGCATGTGGTCAAATTACAGGTGGAAATCGAATACAGTCCTGAAGAATCGGGTATGAATTCATAAAAAGTATTCGGATTTGGAGCTGTAAAGTTTCCTGCATTTATATTAATCGGCAAACTACAAATCGTTCCTGGTTGACAATTGAAAGAATGCGATGCAACATTTGTAAATTGTCCACCTGTCGCAACTTGATTTCCATTCCAAAGAACCTCATATGACCCTTGGCCATAATTACAACAAATACCATCTCCATAAGTGTCATGCATCTCAAATCGGATACAAGCTGTTGTGTCAACACAGATTATTGTATCATTTGTTGTTCCATTCGCCACTTGAATATTATTTGCAAAAAGCTTCCAGGATGACTCGGTGGGAAAATTGTCAGGAGTGATATTTATAGTGACTATTCCTTGACTAGGGATACATTGGGCATTAATAATTGATCCAGAAATCAAGAAATAGAATGAAAACAAAATTAACTTAGATGAAAATAGCTTCATAATTCGTTCGAAAAGAAATGATTAATTTTTTAAAGTTAATAAAAGAATTAACGGCTACAAATTAAATTTTGATCTCTAACTAAAGAATTTAGTCCATTGATTTTGCCTTTAACCTATCTTTTAAATGTAGCGCTTTTTGTTTAACTTCGGAAAGATTCAATCCAGTAATCGTGAAATGTCCCATCTTTCGAAATTCCTTTACGGTTTCCTTTCCGTAAATATGAATATGGACACCTGATTCTTCCAGTAAATTCTCTAAGCCTTCATAAAATGCTTTTCCAAAGGCATTCGGTTCTCCTAAAATATTGATCATCGCTCCTGGCTGAATTAAATCTGTAGCGCCAAGTGGAAGATTCAAAATGCTTCGCAAGTGTTGCTCAAATTGGGAGGTGATATTACATTCTATTGTATGATGCCCACTGTTGTGAGGTCTAGGGGCAATTTCATTAACCAATAAATTACCTTCCTTAGTTAAAAAGAATTCAACAGCAAGGATTCCAACCATATCCAGTTTTTCAATAATTTCGACCGCCATTTCACGCGCCTCTTGTTCAATTTTTTGAGATATTTCGGCAGGTGAAAATAGAAATTCAACCAAATTTGCGTCTGGATTAAACTCGCACTCTACGATTGGATAGGTAATTACATGACCTTTTTTGTTTCGGGCGACGATTACAGCCAATTCTTTTTCAAAATCAACAAACTTCTCCAATACGGATGGTGCTTCAAACGATTTTTCAAAATCAGATTCCGAGCGCATAATTTGAACGCCTTTGCCATCATATCCTCCAGTTCGAAGTTTCTGTGCAAATGGTAAAAAATCAGCATTTGAAAAAATTTCGTTTTTGTCAATCAATCTAAAATCTGCTGTTGGAATATTATTGTCCGAATAAAATTGCTTTTGAATTCCTTTATCCCGAATAATTCTCAAAACTCGAGGTTGGGGAAATATTTCAACACCATTTCGTTCCAATTCTTCCAAGGCTTCCAAGTTGACATTCTCAATCTCGACCGTAATCAGATTTTTATCCTTACCGAATTTTAAAACATCGTCGTAATCGGTAATTGATCCACGCGTAAATTGATGAGAAATCCGACTGCATGGAGAATCGGGATCTGAATCCATTGTATAAATATGTACATTCCAATTAATGGCCTCTTGAATCAGCATTCGACCTAACTGCCCTGCACCAAGAACACCTAATTTAAATTCATTTCCATACCATAATGATCCCATGTAACAAAGATAATATATTCTGAAAGTTGAATTTAACCATATGAAACAAAAAAGCCATCCTGAATAAGATGGCTTTAAATGAAATTAAAAATGGTTTTATTTCAATTGCTTACCTGTAGTGAAGATTGCGCTATTGGAATTTGAAGTAGCATTGGCACTAATTGTAACAGTGGATCCTGATACTGAAACGACGTTGGCACCTGCAGGAATTCCTGTACCTGTTAATCGCATACCCGGAAGTACTCTTGTTGTTGTAAAATTCGAACCACTACAATCGATCAACTGATTGCTACCATTGATCTGTTTTCCCGAAAAAGTAGAATCCATCTTATACCATTCAAATTCACCCTTAATTTCAACATTAACCATTGCCTTTGCATTCAATTTCCTTTGAATATTCATCCAATAGTAGAATCCAAAGAAACCAAGTAACAAAAGAATATCATTGAAAATATTCCCAACGTTGTCGTAAAACAAAAATGCCCATTGAAAAGCGTCTCCAATTGCATAAAAGATGTCAGTTGTGCTCATATTAAAAGAGTTTGTAATACAAAACTAAAACAAATTTTTATTTAATTAACAATGAAACTAAATTTCTCCTAATAATTGAAGAGTTTCCTTTGCTGCTATTTGTTCAGCCGCCTTCTTGGAAAGCCCTTTACCAAACCCGAATTCATTGTTGTTTATTGCAACTTTGACCTCATAATGCCAAATACCGTTTAAGTGAACTTCAGAAATCACAACGAATTCGATGAAAAGTTTTTTCTTCTGGCACCAAATAAACAGTTTTGACTTAAAATCAATTTCCTCCGAAAGTAGTTTATTAAAGTCCAAGTAATTGCGAAAAACGTAATTATTAAGTGAATGCTTGGCTTTTTCAAATCCACCATCAAGATAGATTGCACCAATTATTGCTTCAAGCGCATTGCCTTCTACAGTAGATAAGTTAATGGCTCTCGACTGATTATAATTCAAAACTTCACGGATTTCCATTTTTTCTCCGATTTCAGAAAGCGTCTTTCGATTTACAATTTTTGATTTGAGTTTGGTTAAAAATCCCTCATTATCATCAGGAAATTTGAGGAAAAGGTGTTCAGCTACCACAGCATCGAGAATAGCGTCACCCAAAAACTCTAAACGCTCGTTCGAAGATTCAATCTTGGATTCTGAAAGAATTGATTTATGGTTTACTGCCTTAATAAAATAATGAATGTTGTTTAGCTTGTAGCCAAATCTTTTGAGGATGAAGCGAATGAGTTTTAATTCATCCTCGGTTCTATTAGTTGAAAACAGAGGAATTTTCAGAACCTAATTATTTAATGAATTTTTTAACAATAACACTTGTGTTATGCCCTCCAAATCCAAATGTATTGGACAATGCGACATTCACTACACGTTTTTGAGCTTGATTGAACGTAAAATTTAATTTGGTATCAAGTTCTGGGTCGTCATTAAAATGATTGATTGTAGGAGGAATAATGTCATTTTTAACCGCCATTACGCAAGCGATCGCCTCAATAGCTCCAGCAGCACCAAGTAAATGACCTGTCATAGACTTTGTAGAACTTATATTCAAGTTGTAGGCATGTTCTCCAAATACGGCTTGAATTGCTTTGACCTCGGCCACATCTCCAAGAGGAGTTGATGTTCCATGAACATTGACATAATCAATTTCTGACGCATTTATTTCTGCATCTTCAATTGCTGCTATCATTGTGTTTCTTGCTCCCAAACCTTCGGGATGGGGAGCAGTCATATGATAAGCATCACCTGACATACCACCTCCGATAACTTCAGCATATATTTTTGCACCTCGTTTTAACGCGTGCTCATATTCTTCAAGTATTAATGCTCCTGCACCTTCGCCAAGGACAAAACCATCACGTTCAGCGTCAAAAGGTCGTGATGCAGTTTCTGGAGAATCATTTCGGGTAGATAAAGCTTTCAAAGCATTAAATCCTCCCATTCCCATTTCATTAACCGCGGCTTCTGAACCACCTGTAACTATTGCGTCTGCTTTACCTAATCGAATCAAGTTAAAGGAATCAATAATGGCGTTTGTCGATGATGCGCAAGCGGAAACCGTGACATAATTCGGGCCTCTCAATCCAAATTTAATTGAAATATGTCCTGCAGCAATGTCTGCTATCATTTTGGGGATAAAAAAGGGATTGAAACGAGGTGTTCCATCTCCTTCAAAAAAAGCTTTCGCTTCGTCTTGAAAGGTTTTTAATCCGCCGACACCAGAGCCCCAAATAACTCCAATGCGGTCTAAATTTGGGTTTGATTCCAATAATGCAGAATCGGCCATAGCCTCAGTAGCTGAAACTATGGCGTACTGCGAAAATTGATCAAGCTTGCGAGCCTCTTTCTTATCAATGTGATCCTCCACATTGAAGTTTTTAACTTCACAAGCGAATTGTGTTTTAAAGAGCGATGCGTCAAAAAGCGTAATGGGCGCGGCGCCACTTTTACCCGTGACAAGCGCATCCCAATATTCATTTAATGAATTTCCTATGGGAGTCAAAGCTCCCATGCCGGTTACAACAACTCTTTTTAATTGCATAGTTTTCGAGAAAGAATCAACGATTACTTCGCGTTGCTTTCGATATAAGCGATTGCATCTCCAACTGTTTGGATACCTTCCGCTTTATCGTCTGGAATCGAAATATTAAATTGCTTTTCAAATTCCATAATTAACTCAACAGTGTCCAAAGAATCGGCACCTAAGTCATTTGTGAAGCTCGCTTCGTTAGTTACTTCACTTTCTTCAACATTCAGTTTATCAACGATGATCGCGATAACTTTAGCTTTGATTTCTGACATTTTATCTAATTTAAAGGTTTCAGCCTGCAAAGAAAAAAACAAACATTCAAATAACAAAATAAATCGCAATAATTTATTAACATCCTTCATCTAATCTTTAAATTTGCATCGTGATTAATAAAAAGCGTATTGCAATATTTATTTCCGGAAAAGGTTCAAATGCACTGAACTTAATAGATTTCTTCAAAAATCATCCAATCATTGAAACAGCTTTGATTTTCTCAACTCGCGAAAATGAATTGGTTTCAAATGCATGCAAGGATTGCAAAGTGGATTATCATCAAATCGATC
>JBMLTP010000104.1:0-3140 GCA_049239885.1 Crocinitomicaceae bacterium | reverse complement strand
ACTTTAGCCGAAGTGCAATTCCTAATTCCCAAAATTATTCTGGAGAAGATGAATTTCCGTTTCTTCGCCATATAGGGCTTTACGCATACCGAAGTAACATCCTAAATGAATTGACAATTTTAAATCCAACTTTATTGGAAAAGATTGAATCACTTGAGCAGTTGCGATGGCTTTACAATGGTTATAAAATTCGAATCGTAAAAACCGACATCGAGACTCCAAATATTGATGTGCCTGAGGATGTTGAAAAGGTCTTGGCCTGTTTGTAACTTGCTTGGTCATTTTCCGAAACTTTTGTAACTTTGAATCAATGATTGCGATTGAAGACTTATTAGTAGACCTTTTGATTCATCACCCGTGTGTGATAATTCCCAAATTTGGTGGATTTGTTGCCAAGCAAACATCTGCAAAAATTGATCTTGAACGGAATACTGTTTTACCACCTTCGAAGCATTTACTATTCAACAAGCATTTAATTGCAAATGATGGATTGTTAGTCAATGAACTAGCGAATAAAAATAAATTAACTTTTACTGAATCAGAAAATCAAGTTTCCTTATTTGTACAAACCATAAATTCGAGTTTGAAAAACGTAAAACAATTTCAAATTCCTAAAATAGGAACGTTTCACATAGATCAGGAAGGCAATATTAGTTTTGAACAAGACCGTTATTTCAATTTATTGCTAAATGCATATGGTTTAACCTCAGTTCATTTTATTGCAACCAAAGTTGAGGAACCGGTAAGAGAACAAGTAATTGAAACACCAATTATTCCGATTGAGAAAGGAAAAAGAAATTTGTGGAAATACGCTGCCGCGGCTTGTATTTTGCCATTAGCCTTTTATTCAATTTGGATTCCTACTAAAACCGATGTAATCGAATCAGGATTGATTTCTTTTAAAGATTTTAATCCTTTCTACAAACAGGAAGTTGGCACTTATAAAAAACATCCCCTCAAATTAATAAGCCTGAATAAGAGCACATCTGAAAAATCTTTTGAAGATAGAATTACGCATAGTTCAACTTCTGATATTGCAAATTTCGAATTAGAACCTGAACATGTTTTTGCTGTAAAAATAGAAAAACCAGTAGTTCAGAATACTGAAATTAACGAAGAGGTTCACACAACCAATTCCAATTTTTCATTGGCAATTTCCAATTCTAAGTTTCAATATGTTTTGGGATGTTTCGCGAACCCTGAAAATGCAAAGAGATTGTCTGAAAAATTACAAAATGCAGGTTTTGAAGTTAACCAATCAACTGCAGGATCGCTTATTCGAATAAGTATTGGTTCAACTAAAAATATGGACTCGTTGCAGCAAGTAATTGAAAAGGCAAATGGTTTAGGCTATCAAGGCTGGATTCTAAAAAATTAAATCATGAATTTAAAAATTAAAATTTTGTTGCATCTGATTTTATTCAGTGCAGTAGTTTCTAATGCTCAAACAACAAACGTTGAGGGTAGTAAATATCAATTTACAAAGATTTACAACTTTGACCCTTCTCCCGTTTTAAGCCAAGGTAGAACGTCAACTTGTTGGAGTTTCTCTTGTCTAAGTTTTCTTGAATCAGAGTTAATGCGAATGGGAAAACCATCTATCAATTTATCAGAAATGTACATTGTTCGAAAAGCATACGAACTCAAAGCAGAAAAGTACATTCGAATGGATGGAAAGATAAATTTCGGACAAGGTGGTGCTTTTCACGATATTCCATTAGTAATTAAAAATTTTGGTATTGTTCCATACGATATATACACTGGAAATTACAACAATGATAAAGGTCACAACCACGATGCAATGTTTACGGAATATGAAACATATATGTCGGCTTTGCTCTCAAAAATTTCGAATCCAAATGGAATAGATCTCAGTTGGAAAAATGAATTCAAGGGGTTGTTAGATAAAAATTTAGGTAAGGATATTCAAGAATTTGAATGGCAAGGCAAAAAATATACACCAAAAAGCTATGCCTCTTATTTGGGATTGAAGATGGATAATTATGTTTCTATTACGTCTTTTACAAATCATCCGATTTATTCAAAATGTCAGTTAGAAATCCCGGATAACTGGGCCTGGGGAGAAAGCTACAATGTTCCACTTGATGATTTATTTAACGTAACTGAACAAGCGCTAAAAAATGGTTATACCGTTGCTTGGGGAGCCGATGTATCTGAAAAAGGTTTCAGCTTTAAAAATGGGATCGCGATTGTTCCCGAAAATTCAGGACAAATCGAAGTTAAAGGTAAAGACAATAAAGGCTTTAATGATGCAGGGGCTGATCGCAGTGGTAATCAATTTACAAGCCCTGGAAAAGAACTGGTAATTACGGCTGAAAATCGTCAATTGGCTTATGATAACAAAACCACCACTGATGATCATGGTATGCATATCGTCGGATTATTCAAGGATCAGAACGGAACAAAATACTTTTTAGTCAAGAATTCATGGGGATCAGGCAACTATCCAAAAGGGTTTCTCTATGTGTCTGAAAACTATTTTCGATTCAAAACCATAAATGTTTATTTACACAAAGATGCCATCTCCACAGATTTAAAATCGAAACTTAATTTAAATTAAATGATTATGAAAGCAAATTATTTTATTCTAATTATTCTGGCTGTTTTCATTTCTTCTTGTAAAAAGAAATGGGATAATGATCAATCTGCTTTGGTGAATTTTCAAATCGAAAATGCATTTGATGAAATGACAAACATTTCAGATCAGGCTGTCACTGGAACTATGGTTTATTATAAAAGCGGCAAAGTCATCCAAAATGAATCCTTGGATCCGAATTCCGTGGAAAAAACCCCTTGCAATGTAGTGATTACGCATGATACAACCTCAAATCCTAAAGTTCTTACTGTTGATTACGGAACTACAAACTGTGATTGTAACGATGGAAAAACAAGAAGAGGAAAAATTATAACTAAATACAGTGGTTTTTATTTATCTCCTGGAACAGTTATTACCCATACAACGGATAATTATTATGTAAATGATATTAAAATTGACGGGACGAAAACTGTCACAAATATGGGGGTGAATTCATCCAACCAACCCTATTTCAATGTACAAATCGATGGGGTTGTAACATTAACATCTGGCACTGTTGTTAACTACACCTCAACGCGGGTTC
>JBMLTP010000103.1:0-12349 GCA_049239885.1 Crocinitomicaceae bacterium | reverse complement strand
AATTCAGGAGTTTCCATTTGTTGTTTAGATGATGCCAAAAAATTGTATTCTGGTTTTGATTTGAGTCATCCTGCTACCTCCGTTTCGATGACAATCAATGGTCCGGCTCCTATGCTTCTTGGATTCTTTATGAATGCTGCCATTGATCAAAATTGTGAAAAATACATTAAAGTTAACGGACTCGAAGCTGAAATTGAGGCGAAAATCGAGACTATTTACAAAGAAAAAGGTACGAAACGACCAAAATATCAAGGTGAATTACCAGAAGGAAATGACGGTTTAGGTTTAATGCTTCTTGGTGTGACAGGTGATCAAGTATTACCTACTGACGTATATGCTCAAATTAAAGCAGAAACTTTAAAACAAGTTCGGGGAACCGTTCAAGCAGACATACTAAAAGAGGATCAAGCACAAAATACGTGTATTTTCTCAACTGAATTTGCATTGCGTTTGATGGGAGATGTGCAACAGTATTTCATCAATAACGGAGTTCGAAACTTCTATTCCGTTTCTATTTCAGGGTATCACATTGCGGAGGCAGGAGCCAATCCAATTACGCAGTTAGCCTTCACGTTGGCAAATGGATTCACATATGTTGAATATTATTTGAGTCGAGGGATGAGCATCAATGACTTCGGTCCGAATTTATCCTTCTTTTTCTCAAATGGAATTGATCCGGAATATGCGGTTATTGGTCGAGTAGCAAGAAGAATTTGGGCGAAAGCGTTAGCAAAAAAATATGGTGCGAATTCACGAGCTCAAATGTTAAAATACCACATTCAGACATCGGGTCGCTCATTGCATGCACAAGAAATAGATTTCAATGATATTCGAACGACACTTCAAGCACTTTATGCAATCTATGACAATTGTAATTCACTTCACACTAATGCTTATGACGAGGCTATTACAACTCCAACAGAAGAATCGGTTCGAAGAGCGATGGCAATTCAGTTAATCATCAACCGCGAATTAGGTTTGGCTAAAAATGAGAATCCATTGCAAGGTTCATTTATCATCGAAGAATTAACTGATTTAGTTGAAGCAGCCGTTCTTACAGAATTCGACCGTATAACTGAACGTGGTGGGGTTCTTGGAGCAATGGAAACGATGTATCAGCGATCCAAAATTCAAGAAGAATCATTGTATTACGAAACATTAAAACATACTGGAGAATTTCCAATTATTGGTGTAAACACATTCTTGAGCTCCAAAGGTTCACCAACTGTTTTACCGAAAGAAGTCATTCGAGCCACGGAGGAAGAAAAACAGTACCAAATCTCAATGTTGGATGAACTTCAAAGAGGAAATTCAGAAACTGCCAAAGAACGCATTAAAAACGTTCAAGAAGCGGCTGTTCAAAATAGAAATATGTTTGAAGAATTGATGGAAACCTGCAAGTACGCTTCTTTGGGACAGATTACGAATGCGTTATTTGAAGTTGGTGGTCAATACCGAAGAAATATGTAAAATAAAAAGGGCCTCGATTTCCCGAAGCCCTTTAATCTAATTTTTTTATAGTTTTATTTCAAGACCTTGAAACTTACACGTCGATTCTTGGCATCTTGAATTTCTTGATCATCATTTACATTGTCGATCTTTGGATTCGCGACATCAGCTCCATTATTCCTTTCAACCAATCTCGTTGCGTCAATTCCTTGTGACACAAAATACTTTACAACAGCTGAAGTGCGCTTTCTGTCCATATCTTCGTAATCCGGATTTGCTTCTGCCGCTTTTCCTTCCGTAGCATCTCTATTTCCTTGAACTTCTAATCGAATTGAAGGATTGGCTTTCATTTCTTCTACTACTAAATTCATCATTTCCTTTGCATTGTCTGTGAATGATGCTTTTCCAAATCTAAAATATACGTCATACAATCCAATTTTATCAGATAATGACATCTTTTCCGTTACCTCTGGATTATTTGTATAAATAAGAGTAGAATAAGTCTCTTCAACTTTCTGAGGATTCGCATTATAACATGGACAGTCTTCTGGTTTAGTTACCAAACTAATTATTACATTGTCAACATAATAATATGCGTGAGGTAATTGATCTACTTGACTATCCTTTGGTTTTTTAACTTGTGTGAACTGAGTCTGCTCATTACCATCAAAATTTCCAATCGTGATAAATTTTTCATCACCTTTTGCAGTATAAATATTACAAACTTTTTCCCATCCATAAAAACCTGTATATACCTTGTTACCTTGACCTTTCATTACTTTTTCAGATTTGATAATGTATCCAACGCCATCAGATGTTAGAGACTCTTTTGAGAAATGGGCCGCAATATTATTAACTGCAAATTTTGACGATTCAGAAAGAGAAACTGAAAATTCAACACAATATGTCAAACCTTTTTTCAAGGTCTGCGGTTCTTTTCCTTTCACAATTGGAATCGTAATGTATGTCCGCTCTTTTGAGGCTTTACCTGGCTTGTAAAAATAGACACCAGCATAATTTTCTCCTCCAACATCTTTAATCGCCTCTTCCACTCCCATGGCATTTTCAGGAACTCCTGCATCTCCTGAACTTGATTTAGAGAATAAATCTGCTTTCGTTTCTGTAGGAGAATTCACACCATTTTCTACCAATTCGATTGACCCCAATTCAGCAGGTTTTTCTTTATCAACTGTTGATAAAGAAAAACCTGCTGAATTGGGGTCAATCGAATTGGTAGGAGAATTCACACCATTTTCTACCAATTCGATTGACCCCAATTCAGCAGGTTTTTCTTTATCAACAGTTGATTCAAAACCTTGTCGGAAGATTTCTCTCAACGAGCTCTTTTGAGACAATGATGGATTAACAGAACCAATTGCCAAGAAAGCAACTGAAACAATCCCAAATTTTACGCCATTAGATTTCATAATTCTTAACAGTTTTAATAAATACTTTTACCGTTTCAGGATCAATATCCGGATAAACTCCGTGACCCAAATTTACAATATGTCTTCGACTTTTAAACGATTTTAGCAATTTAATTGTCTCATTTTCCACAACTTGATTTGTACCATACAAAACACACGGATCCAAATTACCTTGTAAAGTCTTTGATTCACCAACTAATTCCCGAGTTTCTGAAATACTCATATTCCAATCCAAACCAAGTGTTGTGCAATTCAGATTAGCCAATTCGGGTAAAGAGGCAATAGCCCCTTTTGAAAATACCGTCAATGGAGCACCTGAAAGCGAATCAACTATTTTTGCAATGTATTTCAATCCGAATTCTGTATATTGTTCTCTTCCTAGTATACCTGCCCAAGAATCAAACAACTGCAAAGCATCTGCCCCTGAGACTAACTGAGCTTTCAAATACTGAATCGTCACGTCTGTAATACGACTTAGCAATTCATGTGCCAAAGCTGGATTTGTATAAAGAAGTTTACGCGATTCAGAAAAAGTTTTTGATCCTCTACCCTCCACCATATAGCAGAAAATAGTCCACGGTGCGCCTGCAAAACCAATTAAAGGAACACGACCATTAAGATTCCTCTTGGTAATTTTCAATGCTTCTATAACATAAGCTAAACGTTCCTCAACATCAATGTTTTTATCAAGCAAATTAAGTTGTTCCTCAGAACGAATAGTTTTTTCGAACCATGGACCTTTTTGTTCAATCATTTCATAAGGCAAACCCATCGCTTCAGGAACAACCAAGATATCCGAAAAAATTATGGCTGCGTCAACATCCAATAAATCCACCGGCTGTATCGTAACCTCAGCTGCAAATTCTGGTGTTTCAACTAATTCTTTGAATCCAGATAATTTTGATCTAACCGCACGGTATTCAGGAAGAATTCTACCTGCTTGCCTCATCAACCAAACGGGATAGCGTTCAATAGACTCACCGCGATGCGCCCTTAAAAAAAGGTCATTTTTTAATTCCATGGTTTGCAAAGGTAAAAATTCGCTGAAATTCTTACCAATCAATTTCAGGCTTTTCCATCATTCTTAGAAATTCATTGGATTTACTAAAGTGTTTACAGCCGAAGAAACCACGGTAAGCGGAGAGCGGTGAAGGATGAACCGACTTCAAAATCAAATGTTTGGACTTGTCTATCATCTCCTCTTTCGCAATGGCCTTGGATCCCCAAAGCATAATTACGATTCCTTCTTTTTGAACGTTGATTTTCCGAATGACAGCATCTGTGAATTTTTCCCAACCCAACCCTTTATGACTATCTGGCTTGCCTTCTTCTACCGTTAAAACGCTATTCAAAAGTAAAACTCCTTGTTTGGCCCAACGTTCTAAATTTCCATCAGAAGGAATCGGTTTTCCAAGATCATCTTGAATTTCCTTGAAAATATTATTCAAACTTTTCGGAAACGGACGAACATCGGGTTCTACTGAAAAACATAATCCATGCGCGTGTCCTTTCGTTGGATATGGATCTTGGCCAAGAATAACCACTTTAACAGCATCAAGCGGACACAAGTCAAACGCCCGAAAAATGTCAGTTACTTCCGGGAAAATCGACCCTTTTTTATCGATGTAAAGCCTTTTAACTTCATCGGTTAATTCAACATAATAGGGCTTTTGTAATTCATCATTCAGAATTTCTTTCCAAGAAGAATGTAAATCCAAATTCATGAATTTCAGATCCGATTTAATTCCTCTTTAATGAAATCTGCAAGCGACTTTAAATAGCTTTCAGAAAAATCAAATTTCACGTTTGCCGTTTCATAGATTTCTGGAATACTTTTCGTGTAACCTAATTTCAACGATTCTTTGTAGTTATCAACTGCCTGACCAAAATTCTCTATGCTATTTTTCCAAACACCCAATGCTCCTAATTGCGCAATTCCATATTCAATGTAGTAAAATGGAACTTCGAATAAGTGCATTTGTCTTTGCCAGGAGGTTTCCAACATATCATCATAACCCTCCCAATCAGTTAATCCAGTTCCATATTCCGAACTTAATTTTCTCCAGTAAGCATATCGTTCTTCAATCGAATGATCGACATTTTCATAAACCCAATGTTGAAAGGCATCTATTTGTGCGATCCAAGGTGAAATTTTCAGAATTCCTTCTAGCTGCTCGCGTTTTGCACGATTCAAATCATCCGAATTTGAATAAAATAAATCCCAGTGCTTCATAGTAAGCATTTCCATTGACATCGAAGCCAATTCAGCAACTTCAGATGGCAGATTTTTAAAACCAGTCAATTTCAAATCTCTACTTAAAAAGGAATGGACGGCATGTCCAGCTTCGTGAACCATTGTCACCAAGTCACGTTGAGCGCCAACAGCGTTCATGAAAATAAATGGAACTCCGATTTCATAAAGTGGATAATTATAACCACCGGGTGCTTTGCCGTTTTTTGACTCCAAATCCAAATGCCCCATTTTGTCCATGGTTTGAATGCAATCAGCGAAATAAGAGTCAATTTTCGCAAGAATGGAAATCGTTCCGTCCAACATTTCTTTTCCAGTTTGGAATGGTTTTAAAGGCGCTTTGCCTTCGGGATCAACTTCTGCATCCCAAGGTTTGAATTTAGATTTACCAAGTTTATCTAATTTCTTTTGTTGAATTTCTCGAACCAATGGTACGATCAATGTTTTTATCGCTTGATGAAAATTAAAACAATCTTCTTTTGTATAATCAAAACGACCTAAAGCTTGAAATTTGTAATCTCTGAAATTTTCAAAACCGGCATTAACCGCTAATTCTTGACGTTTTATGATTAATTCGGAATATAAACTATTCAACGCATCAATGTCTTTTCGTCGTCGATTTGATATTTTGTAAAAAATTGTTTTTCTCAAATTTTCATCTTGCTCTTTCAGAAATTGAGCCGCTCTTTGCATTGTAATTTCCTGTCCCTCATGCTCAATTGTTTGAGCACCACTTATGGCTCCGAATTCCTGACTTTTTTCATTCAAGAATGCTTCAATTGGAATATTTTCTTCTCGAAATAAATTCAGCTGCGTCTCAACTGAACGAAAATAAATTCGGAATGCATCATCGTTAATGTACTCTTTTACGAAAGGACTTTGCATCAATTTTCTGTTCAATTGATCATCCAAAGGAGCCAACTCAGGTTGAATTTTAGTCACAAAAAGCGTGTAAGCATTTGAATGTTCCTCATTTTTCGTGTCAATGGTCATTCGAATATATCGCCAAGCCAAATCTTCTTCTAGAACCGCGTCCAATTCACTTCGATCATACAACCACTTTTCAAAGTCAGTTTTATTATCAATGGAACGATTCAAAAGATCATCAAAATAAGGTTTAATAACCTCAAATGAATTTATTTCCAACTCATTTGAAAGAAATTTTCGTGGGGCTTTTTCAACTATCATAATAGATTTATTAATCGCTCAATGAGAACGAAATTAAATTTTAATACTTGATAAATAAAGGATTTACTTACCTCTCGAACTTCCTGTTTTCACAGGAGCAGCCTTCTTAACACTTGCAGGTTTTGCAGGTTTTGCCGAAGTAGAGGAAGCAACGGCAGTTTTTTTCTTAGTTTCTTCCTTCTTTGGTTTAGTCTCTGTAACAACAACTTCTGCGTTCTCTGTGTCTTCCGATTCAGCAGGCTTCAATAAATCTGCTTTCTGAAGCAAATTATACCATTGAAAAACTTTTCTGATATCTGACGGGTAAACTCGCTCTTGATCGTAGTTTGGTAAGTGATTTTTCAATTCCTTTTCCAAGGCTTTTAAATCTTCTTTGTGACTGATTCCTTCTTTCCCTTCGTTTTTTTCATAAATGGAATTAAGGACTTCGGTCAATTTCACATCGTCATCATAGGTAAAAATGCTAATGTCTTCCAACGTTGATATTTTTTCTGATGCATAGGCCGGAAAACGTTTTTTGTCAATCATCGACTCAACAATCACATTGTTTTTACCTTGAGCAACCACTTTAAAAAGACCTGGTCTACCAGAAATAGCAATAATACCTTTTAGATTCATAAATGAGAATAATTTTGGTCAAAAATAGAAAAACTTTCCATTCGAAGTTCTCCCAATAAAAATAAGTTATTTACAAAAGTTTTTCTCACTTAAAAATGTATTTGATAGACATTCAAAATGTAGACGCAAAATAAATTTCAAAAGAGATTATTCAGAAATGACACCTTGGTTTAGACAAAAAAAATAATTAACTATGCAGTAATTTACTAACAACATTCGAAATGAATAAAATAATAATCGCAGCAATTATTTTCATGACTTCAAATCTTTATTCGCAAATCATCCGTGATTTTAAAAAGAAGAATGAAAAAAATCAGGTAGAACGAACGCAAATGTTGGATTTACTTCGTATATCTGTAAAAAATGACATTGAACAAGATGTAGTCTTTGTTGTAAATCACTTCTTAGTTTCTAATTCTTATGCATGGATGCAAAGCGAGGTTCAAAGAAAAGACGGAAAAGTATTAAAAATGCCTTCTGACTATTACGACTGTTGCCATGTTGAAGCATTATTCAAAAAAGTTAATGGAAAATGGATTTTGAAAGAAAACGGGGCATTTTCTACTGATGTTTGGTATTCATGTCTACTCGATAGATATCCAGATGTAAAAACGAATATTTTCCCAAATGAGATTGTTCAATTTATGAGATGTAACTAAATTTTTTCAGTGATTCGCAAATAACAATAGAATGGCAAAAGAACTACTAATCCGAATGAAAAAACATAGACTTCAAAATGAAATTGAACAAGATTCAAATACTTTTACCAACGTCTCTAAATCCTTCAGATAAATTGTTGTTAACTTTTCTTTTATTACAGATTCTTTCTTGCTCTCATTCAGAAGACCTAAAATCTCAATTTAAAAATAGTAAGCAAAGATCAGTTTCCCCGAATATACAAAATGACTCTGTCCCGAGAAATGTAAAAAAATTAATGTCTTTTTACAATGAAATTGGTTTTGAGAATAACTATTTAGTTTTTTCTACTAAAACAAAACTAGTCTATGATGATAAAAAAACCAAAACAACGGCAGAATTGTTAGACAATCCTGATATCGAGGACATATTTTTTTGGAAATACAATGCTTCTTTAGAAACACCTGCTGTAAATGAAGATCCTGGGCGTATTCGAAATGAGGATTTTTTAAAATTGCTATATGGAAGTTCAAAGGAGGAGGTTCGTAAAAACTTGAAATCATTAAATTGGTGTCCAAAACTTGTGAATCAAACCATTTTATTTAACAAAAAAAATGGCGCATTTGAAGCCTTGAAACGAGTTTCAGATGAATTGGACTTACACCCGGAGTGGAAAAAATACATAACCAATATAGGTGGGACATTTAATTGGAGAAACATAAGTGGAACGAACCGATTAAGCGCTCATTCATTTGGAATTACAATTGATATTAATACAAGTTTCTCGAACTATTGGCAGTGGGATTGTGGTTGTAAGAATGAAGATGTCAAATTAAGTTACAAAAACAAAATACCTCAAGAATTAGTGAGCGTTTTTGAGAAAAATGGATTTATATGGGGAGGACGATGGTATCATTACGACACCATGCACTTCGAATATCGCCCTGAAATGTTTGATTAGATCAAATTTGTTCAATAAACAAAACCTAGAACAATCTAATTTTATTCCCAAATGGAATGAAACGAGGAGTTTTTGCTTGATATTCCTTATATTTTGGATATTTTTTTGCTGAAATCTCTTCAGAAAAGTCAGAACTTCCTTTGAAAAGAATGATTAGTAAAAGACATCCTGGGATGGACCAATTAATCCATTCGCCTGTCGCATTGACACTGAATAAATAAAACACAACCCAAATGGTTTGTTCCATGGCATAATTTGGATGACGAACTAATGCCCACAATCCTTTTGAAACAAATCCATCTGAATATTCACCCAATGGTTCTCCATTTTTGATTCGTCTATGTTTTTCTGTTTGAAAGTCATATTGCTGTTGATCAGCAAAATATTCAACAACAACAGAAGTAACATAAAGTAAAGCCAACAACCAATCAATATAATTTAGCGGACCAACATCTTTATTGAGTCCTGTCAATATTGGCAGTGTAAAAAGAAAAATCAACACGTTTTGGTAACCGCTAATGAAAAACAAATTGAAAAGCATCCAAACAAATCGATTATTAAACCCAGGGCGTTTTCTTAATTCTTCCCATCGGTAATCCTCCTCCCCTTCCCAAAATTTTAGAACATAAGCACCCCGCCGAGCGAAATTATAAGTCAAACGAATTCCCCATATTGTAACCAAGATTGACATCAATACCATGCGCTCATTCATTCCACTCAAAACGGTCATTTGCCATACATACCAAATCGGGACAATGCTCCATAGTTTATCAACTTGGGAATTATTTTTTGTTAACTCACCGACAATAAAACAGTAAGCGATTACCCCTCCCACCATATATGTCATTTGATTTAAAATCTCCCACTGCAATAACGTTGGATCAGTTCCGAAATTCAATGCAACGAATGGAACAACGATAACGGTAAAAATTAAAATTAAAATTGTAAACAGCATATTTTTATTTTTTATAACCTGATTTTAAACCATCAACTAGGATAAATGTTCCCGATCCTTTAGCCACTAATTGACCTTTTTGATTTTCAATCTCTGCTTCAGCGAAGATAATTTTTCTTCCTTTTCGAATCATCTTAGATGTTGAAACGAGCTGATCGTTTTTTAAAACTGCTTCCAAAAAACTAACCTTCATCTCTAAAGTAGAAACAACAAAAAAGTCTTTCTCAACCAAAGAAAGTGCTCCAACACCCATCGTAGCATCCAAAAGCGCGGACAAACATCCACCATGAACAGCATTTGGTGTTGCCAAATGTCCCTCAGAAATTTCAAGTTTGTAAACGACATTTCCGGGTTCAATTATTTCAAAATCCATTCCAATCATACGACCAAAATGATTGTTTTCAATGTATTGTTCAATTAACGATTTCATTATTCTTTCACGAAACTAATTCCAGCCTCTGTCAAATTTTGATAAATGGATTGGTTTAAATCGAAAAGCACATCATTATATTCGTTATGATTTACCCAAACTCGAATTGTAAAATTCAGACCTGTAGTATTCAACTCTTGTAAAGCTATTTTATAATCGGGAGCTTTAAGTATTCTCGAATCAGTATTTATAGATTTTTCAATCAATTCAAACACTTTTTTGATATCATTACCATAATTTACTGGTAGCGAAATATCCAATCTTCGATTTTTTTCGCGCGTTATGTTAACAATACTTCCATTTGCCACAGGTCCGTTTGGAAGAATTATTACTTTATTGTCTGGAGCATACAAGTAAGTATTGAAAATTTGAATTTCCTTTACCGTACCTTGCTGACCCTGGGCATTGATCGTATCACCTACCTTAAATGGCTTAAGCACCAAAATCATAATTCCACCTGCGAAATTCGATAGAGTACCAGAAAACGCCATACCTACTGCAAGTCCTGCAGCACCTAGTACAGTAATAAAAGATGTCATTTGAATTCCCAGTTGAGTAATTGCCGTAATAACAACCATTATTTTAGATGCCAAGGAAATAAAGCTTCCTAAAAACGTTACTAATCCGGCATCGACTTTACTCTTCAGCATCGCCTTCTTAACCAATTTTGAAAGAACGTTGGCAAGCCAAAATCCAATGACTAAAATTAAAATTGCCATCAAAAGATTGGTTCCTGCGTTAATCAGCCAATGATTAATTTCTTTGTAATTTATACCAAAAATTGAATTTTCATTTAACATAATTTGAATCTTGCAAAATGCAAAAATAAGGATAGTATTTTTCAAACATCTCACTTATCTTTGAATATGTTTTTCTTTTTATCAAAAGTTCTAGCGTTTATTCTTTCACCATTTCTTTGGTTTATAATCAGCTTGTTATTTTTCTTTTTTCTAAAAAATGAAGTTTGGAAAAATCGATTCAAGTATTCTACTATCTTTCTTTTAGTCTTCTTTACGAGTGGATTCCCAATTGGATTTTTAATGAGGAAATGGGAAATACCTGGAAAAAAAATTGAAGAAACCTCTCATTATGATATTGGCATCGTTCTATCAGGTATGTTCGAATATAACCGTGATTTGGATGCTCTTTCTGTTCGGAGGGGAGCAGATCGAATTTGGCAGGCTATTTCCCTCTACAAAGCGAAGAAAATTGGGAAAATACTGATTAGCGGCGATAGTGGATTTGTGGTGAGAAGTGGTTTACATGAGTCAGATCAAACAAAGGAAATTTTAATAGCTTGGGGAATTCCTGAAGATGACATTTTAATTGAAAATAAATCGCAAAACACCCATGAAAATGCCGTAAATACGACCAAATTGTTAAAGAAAAAATTTGCTAAGAAACGAATTCTTCTCATTACAAGCGCTTTACATATGAAGCGCGCATCTGCTTGTTTCCGCAAAGAAGGTTTAAATTTTAATGTTTTTACAACAGATCATTATACGAAAGTCCAGAAAGATGAATTTACGCCTGATCAATTACTGCCGAGTATAAATTCATTTGTTCTTTGGGAAGCCTATTTAAAGGAGGTAACAGGATACGTAGTTTATTCTTTTCAAGGATACTTATGATTCATTTTAAAAAAATCGATTTGAATGACGGCGGTTTAATTTACTTTCCGAGGTTTTTCGATGAAGATGATGCGAATTGCTATTTCAATGAGCTCTTAACTAAAATTGATTTCAAGCAAAATGAAGTTACGATTTTCGGAAAAGTCTTTTTGACGCCTCGTTTGGAATCCTTTCATTCAATAGAAAATAGATTTTATACTTACTCAGGTAATAAATTACCTTCCAAGGCATTCGATTTTACATTGGAAAACTTACTTGAAAAAGTAGAACTAGCGACTAATTCCAAATTTAACTGTGTTTTAATCAATCTTTACCGCGATGGCTCCGACGGCAATGGTTGGCACGCCGATAATGAAAAGGAACTGGGGCCAAATCCGGTCATCGCCTCTCTTAGTTTTGGTGCAACAAGACGATTTGACTTACGAAACAATATCACCAAAGAAAAATTTTCAATTGACCTTAATTCGGGAGATTTACTCTGGATGGATGATCGAATTCAAAACAACTATAAGCATCAGATTGCTAAAACGAAAAAGGTAATTCAACCACGAATCAACTTGACTTTTCGTTATATTTATTGATTTAAAGATAAATATTTTCTTTCAAATTCACGATTAAATTAACTTTGTTAAATGCAGCACGACAAATTTATGCGTCGATGTCTTCAATTGGCATCTTATGGAAGTGGTTTTGTCGCACCCAATCCTATGGTAGGTTGTGTAATCGTATGTGATAACCAGGTAATTGGTGAAGGGTACCACAAGCTTTTCGGTGGGCCTCATGCAGAAGTAAATGCTTTCGCT
>JBMLTP010000102.1:0-3342 GCA_049239885.1 Crocinitomicaceae bacterium | reverse complement strand
CCCGAATAATAATTGTTATCTAAAATATTTACCCACCCCAATCCGCTCGCATTTGATTGCCATGTTATACTTGCAGAAATATCACTTGTTGTTAAATTTAAAGAATTTGATCCTCCGGTAATAACTGAACTAAAACTTGGAGAAATCGATGTTTGTAATGAGCATGAATTATATAAATTAAGGATTTCTTGATCATTTATTGCCCTATTCCAAATCCCAATATCATCAATTTTACCATAAAAATAATTTCCATTTGAAAATGAACCAAAATAAACATTGGCATTACTTAATGCAATACTTGAATTGTTAATACACTGATGGATCAACACTCCATTTTTATAAATTTTGAATTCATTTGTTAAAGTATCAAAAGACGCAGCAAGATTTATCCAAACGTTTTGATTTAGTGTATTTGTATTCTGACAAATTGACCAATTTGCAGGGGAACTAGCTGTTTGAATCGTAGGCTTCAAGTTTTTTACGACAAATGAATATGAATCATCAAAGTTTTGATATTTTGAAATTATTGTATTGTCACTAGTATTTCCATTGAGAAGAACCCAGCAATTAAAAGTAAATCCACCTTGGAGGTTCAAACTTGGATTATTATTTACTAATATTTTATTAGCATCAAAACTATACGCCTTACTCGCCACCCCAAATCGATCCGTGGTCAAAGTAGCACCATTCACCGTTCCATTATTCCCATTTCCACTTTCGTCGTTGGCATTTCCATTAAAAGGCCACCAACCAACTAATCCATTTGTTGGAACATAACTCGGCACTTGCGCATAGCTTTGACCTCCAAGAAACATAATAGCACCCATCGAGAGCACTAACGTTTTACATTTTAAATTCTTCATTTTAAAATTAACTTTAGTTTGGATAAGCAAATGTAAAAAATATTTTACGGAAGTGAAAGGGTTTTAGGTTTCGTTTATTTTTTGTATATTAGATTATGAATAGAAACTCGGCAATAAAGCTTTTTAATCAAAATGAAATTCGCACGCATTGGGATGAAGAAAATGAGTATTGGTATTTTTCTGTGGTGGATGTGATTCAAGCTTTAACAGGATCTGATCGCCCCAGAAAATATTGGAGCGATCTTAAAACCAAACTTAAAAAGGAAGGGAGTGAGTTGTCCGAAAAAATCGGACAACTGAAATTAATTGCTTCAGATGGAAAATTTTACAAAACTGATGTAGCAAATACAGAGCAATTGTTTCGCTTAATTCAATCTATTCCATCTCCAAAAGCTGAACCATTTAAGTTGTGGCTGGCACAAGTTGGTCGCGAACGACTCGATGAAATTGAAGATCCGGAAATTGGTTTTGATAGATTAATGGAAACGTATTTAAAAAAAGGTTATTCAAAGGAATGGATTAATCAACGCCTTAAAACCATTGAAGTTAGAAAAGAATTGACAGATGAATGGGAAAAACGAGGTGTGAAAAAAGGATTGGAATTTGCAATATTAACGGATGAAATCACAAAAGCATGGAGTGGATTGACGACCAAAGAATACAAGAAATTAAAGGAACTTAAAAAAGAGAATCTTCGCGACCACATGTCTAACCTTGAGCTGGTTTTGACCATGCTATCGGAAGCAACAACAACAGAAATTTCAAAGGAAAAAAAGCCTAAAACGCTCAATGAAAATAAAATCATTGCAAATCAAGGTGGCGCAATTGCAGGAAATACGAGAAAAGAAATTGAAGAAAAAATCGGTAGGAAAGTAGTTTCAGGTAAAAACTCTAAAAAATTGAAATGATAAATTTTAAAAGAAAATTATCCCTTAATTTTTTTATGTCCACTTTTTATGAATTCTGAACATTTATGGATTTTATGTTCATTGTTAGGATTCAACTTAAAAATAAGCCGTATACCCAAAATGAATTTTCCCGGAACGGAAATCGAGGTTATTGCTCAACTGTTTACCCAAAGCATAAGAAATGGTGAAAATCCCAAGTTTTGTGCCGAAGGAAAATCCGGCGCCTATTCCAAATGGATGATCTTTGAGGTAATTCAAAGCAGTATTTTCATAAAAAGCTTGATCGTAAAATAAGAATGCGTTTGAATTTCGATCTACGATGAACCGATATTCAAGAGTAGTTATCAATTTGGTGGACGCGAATAATTCTTCTTCATTAAAACCACGAAACGAATTAATTCCTCCAAAACGATACAATTCATTTTGGAAAATTTCAGGTGCGTAATACGATTCAAAATTGGCTGCTAACTTCAGCACATTCCGGCCATAAAGCTGAAAATAATGTTGATAGTTCAAATTGATTCGCCCCATCAAACTATTTTTTACTGAATCTAAAATCGTTTTTCTAGAACCAACAGCTACTTCCACAAGTAATGAACTTCCTTTCATCGGATTTGGAATGTTATCCAATTTTCTTCTGAAGGATGAAAGGCCATAAGCATTGGAGCGAACTTTGGAAAGTTTTGAGAAAATTGAATTCGAAGATCCATACAATAAATCCGAAGAGGATAATTGATAAAACGCTTTCAGTATACTTCCGTCCGTGAGTTGATATTGAATTCCAAGGTTGGTTTTCACATCCAAAAAACTGGAATCGCGCTTGAATAAATTAAATCTGGCATCAATACCAAATGGCGTTTGAAATAAATAGGGATAAACGAACTTGAGATTCAATGCTTGCGTTTGTGGTTGAATGCTTCGCCAATTCAAATCGAGGTTTTCTCCTTTGTTAAAGGAATTTAATAGTTTTACTTGAATGTCTCCAGTGAGACCAACGCGTTGTGTAATTGGGTTTGGCTGTAAACCAACGGCTCCTTGAATTGAACTTACTTTTTGTGATTCCAAGTAAACGAAAAGTTCAACACCTTCCTCTGTAAAAAGAATTTCTGAGGCTTTCGCTTTTTTGAAATAGATGGTTTGTTCGAGGCGCTTGTCAACCAAATTGAGAATTTCTTCACTGAATGGTTCATCGATAATTACTCCTGTAATCGTTTGCAGTGAACGAAGTGAAATATCAACGTTTCCTTTTAAGTTAATTGTGTTCCAACGAAAAAGTTTACCTGTTTTTATTTCCAACTCACACGTCAATTGATCGTCATCCAAATCTGCATTTTGAAAGCCGACTTCTGCAAATGGAAATCCGTTGTTTAGGTAATAATTTAGAATCTTACTTAAAAGTTGTTTCAATTCACTTGGATGCAAAGCCATGAAATCGCGGTTGATTTTGCTTGTAATTCCTGCTTTTTTGAAGATTTTTTTCTGCTCGGAATTGATTTTTAGTTGAATTCGTTCGAATTTTTTATCAAAGTCAATACTGATATCTGCCGAATTTTGAGCTTGCTTTGCGATTT
>JBMLTP010000101.1:0-5877 GCA_049239885.1 Crocinitomicaceae bacterium | reverse complement strand
TCCAGAAATGGAATAAACGGCTAGGTCTACATTTCCATTTTGAGCCAACTTAAAGTTTATGCTAGTATTATCATTAGTTGGATTTGGATAAGCTTTTAGTTTCGTTTTGAAAACAGCTGAGTTATCAGAATTTTCATTAATTCCGAGGTATGAAGCAGAACTCCAAATACCACGACCAAATGTACCTATGTATATTTCTCCTGGTCTTCCATTTCCTTCTTCCCAACTTCTCCATGACTGGCGAACCTCATAAACTGGAGTCCCTTCAAATCCTGCAGAAGAATTCGTCCAAGAAGTACCGCCGTCTTCAGATACAATAATACCACTTGCAGTACCAATAACCAAAATATCTGGATTTTCTCTATCTATTATACCATCATAACAAGCAATACCGCCAATCCCAGTAATGTTAGTAGTATTAACAGCATTCAATCCCGCAGTCGATGCGTTTGTAGTCCTTTTGATTGAACCACCAAATGGAGATAATAACAATAGGTCATCAGGATCATTTGGGTTTAAAGCAATCCCTTCATAATCAGTTGAAGTAATTTTAGTAGATGTTGTATAGGTTGGTGTCGTGGCTGTAACTCCAGTGCCCACAAATCCCACTTTTGAAATGAAATTTGGATCCGAAGAATAAACGGAGCCAAGGCCATCAATTCTATGTACGCCATCCCCTGAACTAATATAGCAATGTTCCAAATCTCTGGAGAACTCTACATCTACGCTATTAAAAGTACCTCCCCCAAATCCTCGAGCAACACATACCCACTGTGGATTTGTAACTGAGAAACGAAGTGCATTTCGCGTACCCCACAACTCGCCCCCGTTGGCGTTTACATAAACTAAAAACCATGATTGGAAAGGATCTTGAACTCTAACAGTATCCCAGGATACATTGTAAATTATTGTATCAGAACCCATGGTTACCGTTTCTCCAGTAGCTGGATTGATTCCATAATTGATTCCATTGATTGTTAGGGAGGGGTCGTAAGCTAGTTCTTCATCAAAATAATAATTTTGAGAGGCTACAAAATTAATTGAATCACCCGATGACAAACTAGAAATACGAATCGTTTCTCCTGCCAATACGTCTTTTTTAGGAATGTATGTTACTGAATCTTTCGAATTCAAGTCGTAATTTTCAGCTAAAAATAATTCAGTATGAAACGGGTGAAACGGACTTCCGTCTGTTCCAGGGTCATCATATGTTCCAGGTAAATTTGGAACAAAACTAGTCCATGTTTGACCTTTATCACCAGATCTGGAAATAGAGTTGTAATAAACAGAAGAGAACATTACTTTTTCGTTAAAGAATGAAATTTCACATTCGAAACCATCACCTCCATTTACTTCTCTAAATTCTTTATAAGTATTCATAGTATGGTCGTTATACAAAGTACCATTGTCTTGAGTACCACCCATTACGGATCCGAACTTGTCAAAAGCAATACCATAGAATTGGGTTATGTTGTAACCTCTGTTGGCAACAAACCAATCAATTGCATCAGGATTTGTTGCATCAACGTTATTTGAAATACTAACACCACCGTCATTACCAGCATAGAAACGACCGTTGCTGTCCCATTTCATTTCGTGATTGTCTGCGTGAACATAAATTGATGAATTGGGATTAACAAACCATTCACTAACTTTTCTAAATCCACCAGAAGGAGGGTTATTAACGGTTTGCTTCCATCTCCAAACATCAATACCTCCAATTAATATCATTTCAGGGTCATTTGGAGCAACGGACACTATTGAATTGTAAGTTCCCTGATCGCGATAAATATCAAAGTCAGAAGGAGGTTGAGTACCAGCAGTGACAGGATCTGTATCTGGGTTACCCACAAACTGAGTCCAAGTAGCCCCATTGTCATGTGATACATGCATCCCAAGCAGGTCAGAGTTTGTTCGAACTGCGTATAGGGAGTAGTTTCCTGTTGAATTTCTTTCGTGAGAAATAGCATACTCAATTCTAGGTGCGTTTGGTAAAACAAGATTATTTGCTACTGTTCCAGAACGATCATCAAACGAAGCGCCAGCATCTGTGGAAACATAGGTTTTATTAGAACCATAAGCAGCAACAATAACTTGTTCGTCACCTGAAACTTTCAACGCGAAACATCCTCCTGAAGTCACCGTTACAGATGTTAGTGCTGCGTCACCAACCTGCCATTTTTTTAATCCAGAAGCTGTGGCTAACCAAGCATAGTTTGAAACATTTCCACTTTCAATTTCCGTACAATCTGATGTTCCTGGAATTTTGTTCCAAGTTAGACCTTGATCTTGCGAATACCAAACGCCATTTCCATTCCATCCTTCTTGGTTTGACCCAGTGGCAACATACAAAGTACCGTCCTTAGTCATTGTCATACTTGAAATGAATGGATTGGCTCCAGCACTAATGTAAGAATCAACTCGTGACCATGAATTACCACCATTGGAAGTGTAAAAAAGCCCTCCGGAAACACCTCCAGCCCAAACTTCATCAAGGTTGTTACGATTGACTTGAACCGCACGCGTTCGACCGCCAATATTGTCTGGACCTTCTTCCTCCCAAACCAATGATTTTTGCTTTGGCAGTTTGTTGAAATTTGTTTGAATCTGTGCAAGTTTTTCTGGTGTTATCGGTTGACCAGTTGCCACGTCAACGTAGCGAGCCTTCATCCAAAGTAAAGCATCTTCAGCCGATTGTTCCTGAATAGAGCCAAGTTTTTTCTTGGTATAGAGTCCTTCACTATTTCCAATTGTGAAAAATTGCATAGCTCCAAAAGCTAAAATACCTGCAAAAACCACAGAACCAATAAGATATATTTTTTTATTCATAACAACGAATTATTACATTACTATTCAATGTGCCAAATTAACTATAAAATTCTTAAAATTCATATAAAACAATATAGTTTTTGTTTTTTAACAATATAAAAAATTAAAATAAATGCTTTTCAGCGTGATAGGATGATCGAACAAGTGGTCCGCTTTCAACATAACGAAAACCCATTTCCAAACCTTTTAATCTATACTTTTCGAATTGCTCTGGTGTAATGAACTCAGCAACAGGTAAATGTTTAAATGTCGGTTGTAGATATTGTCCTAAAGTTAGAATGTCAACACCAACTTGGCGAAGGTCATCCATTGTTTCAAGTACTTCATTTTCTGTTTCTCCCAATCCAAGCATTACTCCTGATTTAGTTCGCATCCCACCTTTTTTCAAACGAAATAAAACTTCCAAACTGCGATCATATTTAGCTTGAATTCGAACTTGTTTTGTAAGTCTTCTAACGGTTTCCAAGTTGTGTGAAACAATTTCTGGAGCAACATCAATTATTACCTGCAGATTTTCCCATTTGCCTGCAAAATCGGGAATAAGAGTTTCTAAGGTAGTTTTTGGTGATTGGTTACGAATAGCCCTAACAGTCTGCCCCCAGATTTCAGCACCGCCATCCTTCAAATCATCACGATCCACGGAAGTAATTACAGCATGTTTTACTCCCATTATTTTGACGGAGTTTGCTACCCTTCCTGGTTCAAATTCGTCTACCTGCTCCGGTTTTCCAGTTTGCACAGCACAAAATCCGCAAGAACGCGTACAAATATTTCCGAGAATCATGAATGTCGCAGTCCCTTCTCCCCAACATTCACCCATATTTGGGCAACTGCCACTTTCACAAATTGTATGTAATTTATGTTGATCTACAAGACTCCGTACTTTTCGGTAATTCTCTCCGGTAGGAAGTTTAACGCGCAGCCAACTCGGCTTTTTAAGTCGTTCAAATTTCAGGATTTCCTGATCAGGGTTGAATGTCATTGTAATTTTAAAACAAATTTAGTTGAACTTAGTTCATAAATATTCACTAGGAATAATTTTTTTCAAAAGACTCATTGCTTGATTTCTTTTGTTGATCAATTCATTTACATTTTCTTTTTTCAATTTTGAAGATCGAATGAGGTCTTTAATAAGAGTCATGCTTAAGTAAAATCCTAAGCCGAACAAACCAATCAACAAGTAATAAATTAAACCCCACCAGTTAGAAACATTGAAAAAATTATCGAAAAGAAAAATTACAGGAATATTTAAAAGTCCAATCGAAATCATAGAAAACAGCATTTTGGTAGACCCCCAAAAAACAGCTCTCTTAAATTTTTTTTCTACGAAACTCTTGACCACGAAATAAGGCAATCCACAATGGATTAATCCCAAAATACTCCAAGGAAATAGAAGCAATAACTTGGCTATTTTTATTCGTGTTTCAACCATTTTATGCTCAATTTCATATACCTCATTATCTGATATGTTTCTCTTATTCAATGACTCGAAATAATTTTCAGTAACTTCTTTTAGGGGCTCAAGATAATCAATTGGTGCTTGATTCATCCAAATAGCGAGATTTTTAGAGTATTCGTAACGACTTTTAAGGCTTAAATTCTTATCGTAACTTCCCGAATTCATACCCTTGCGTGTCAAAATCATAATCGACTCATGCAAATTTGTTAAATGGGGATTCTGAATATGTGTAATCTGATCCTGCATCAATTTTTCAGCCAGCAAAGTTAATTCAGTTATTATCTTATTGGGATTCGATTGATATTCCTTCTGGTAATCATTTAAACAAATTGGATCTGATGTGGAAATTAAAAGGCTGCTCCTCATCCGGTTTGGTTCCGTATAATTACAACCGACTCCAGCGATGTATATTTTTTCTGACCAATTTAAATATTCCAAAGCAGAGAATCCAATTCGAACTGCTCCTTTTTTAATTGGTTTTAGCCTTCTAACGAATTTATCATCTGTGAATCCTTCAGCGAAGACCAATAAATTCCTTTTGCTTTTTAAAATTTTTGAACATTCTAAGAAAACTTCTTCGTTTTTTTCTTTTGTATTAACGCCATCCAATTGTCTGTATATTGGTAGCATGTGCATGGACCAAAGAAAAGGCTTGGAAATAGGTGTGAAAACGTCCGATCGCGTCATGAAAAATACTATTGGATTTCTAAAACAAGCAATTACAAGCGGATCCATAAACGATGCCGCGTGATTACTCATATAGATTGTTCTTCCGAAATAAGATTTAGGAGAATTTACCAATACAATTTTCCTGTAAAATAGCCTGAGTGAATAACTTAGACACCACCAAACAAATATATACAATGGCCGCATAATCGCGAAGATAGTAATTTGATTAAAAAGTTTTAACAGAATTTGTGCTAATAACTTTAAAATTACTGTGAATTCCGAAATTGCTCGTTTTTGTAATTTCGATTTATATTAAACCCGTAATCAATGAAGAACTTTGGTGTTTTTTGTGGTGGATTTTCCTCCGAATATGATATTTCAATTAAAAGCGCTGATACCATTATTAAAAATTTTCCGAATGAATTCCGAATTTTTAAAATTATTGTGAGTCGAAATAGTTGGGAAGTTGAGATTGAAAATTCGCGCGTTTCGTTTGATATGAATAGCGGTTCATTCATTTTTAATGGAGATTCTTTGATTTTAGACTATGGAATTGTCTATATACATGGAAATCCAGGTGAAAATGGAAAAATTCAGGCTTATCTTGATATGAAAAATATTCCTTATCTGAATTCGGGTGTATTGGCTTCCTCACTTTCCTTTGATAAATGGTACTGCAATCAGTTTTTGAAATCATTTGGAATACCTGTTGCCAAATCACTTTTTTTGAGAAGTGAGTTTGAGGTTAGTCCAGAACAAATTGTTGATGAGCTTGGATTACCAGTTTTTGTGAAACCGTCGGATTCAGGATCAAGTTATGGTATTTCGAAGGTGAAAACAAAATTAGAAATTCAACCCGCGTTGCAAAAATCCTTTGCCGAAGGAGGAACTACTGTAGTGGAATCTTTTTTAGATGGAGT
>JBMLTP010000100.1:0-4174 GCA_049239885.1 Crocinitomicaceae bacterium | reverse complement strand
ATGGAATGTTGTTGGATATATGTGTTCCGACAATAAACAACGATTTATCAGACGCCTGTTTTAGAGAAATTAATTCGATTTTATCGTTACCAGGCATTTCAAAGCTATTTTGCCAAAGGATGTTTCCGGATGTGTCCATTCGAATGATATAATTTCCATCAGAGTTTCCCGATTTTTTCGCGACAAATAAAAATGATGAATCTGTCTCAATGAAAAGATCGGTAACGACAATATCATCGCCAGAGCTGTCAGAAATTGATTTTTTCCAAATTTCATTTCCTTGATGATCTAATTTTAACAAGGCTCCACCTAATTGATTGGTGATTGGATTAAACATATTTCCACCGGCAATAAATCCCGAATCCGATAATTGTGCAATGGTCTCAAAAGAAAATGTATTTTCGAATGAAGAATAAGCTTTTTCCCAATGATTTAACCCTGACGAGTCGCTATAGAAAACTATACCTGCAACGTAATTTGTTTGACCAAATTGGATGTTTGCATTCCCTGCAACAACGTACCCGCCATTTAAAGTGGACTTTAGTGTTTTAGCATTTAACTGAGAATTAGGTTCGGAATATCTCTTAGATGATAAATCTGTTTGTTGAGACAAAATCGTTAAACTATTCACAAACAGAAAAAGAATCAAGATTATTTTGCTTTGCATAAAATGGTAAACGTTGATTTTTAAATAATGGGGGGGATAAAAAAGGCTGCCTAAATGGACAGCCTTGATTTTTTATATTTCACGAAAATCCAATTCAATTAAAATGGTAAATCGTCTGAATCGTCATTTTCAGAGATTACACTTGACGTTGGGTTTGCAGTTGCAGCAGGAATCGGATCCAAGTTCATCGCTGAAGGGCCACCAGCAGGCATTGCAGTGCCTTGACCAACGCGCTCAATTCTCCAAGCTTCAATTGTATTAAAATACTTTACTTCACCCTGTGGGCTAGTCCATTCTCTTCCACGCAGATTAAACGAAACTTCCACTTGCTCATTTGCTTGAAAGTTGTCCAATAACGCACATTTATCTTGCGTCGCTTGAAATGAAATCAATTGCGGATATTGATCTTGCGTTTCAACAACAAATTCTCTTTTTGAAAATCGATCGGAAACAACTTGGGTTGGGTTTATTACTTTAAGGGTCCCTGATAATTTAAACATATTTACGCGTATTAATTTAATTTACTAATTATTGAAGGAGAGCAAGGTCATCCAAGCTTCCTCAAGTTTATTTTCTTTTAATAATTCACTTGCTCGAACATGAAGCTTTTGCTCCAATTCAGCGGGATTCTCTTCTAAAGATACAAATAAATCACTTAATTCAATTAATTTGTATTCGTTGACATCCGTTTCGTTCGGAAGAGCTTCTATTCCTGCTAAATGACCTAATTCGTTCCCTGTCAAAACTTTGCTATTTCTAACATCCGAAGGAAGTGCATCAAAGCCAATTCCACAGGTTGTTATCGGTTTTTTTATTTCAAACATTGAATTTTGGTCAGAGCGACAATACCAATCGCCACCCATTCGAGAAACCAAATCAATTTTATGTTGGTCAATCATTCCGTTGGCGTCTAAAACTGCTTCGTTGATATGAATTTTAACTACTTCCGAAATGATGAGGTTTCCGGCACCACCTTCGTGACCAAGTTCAACCACTTCATTTACTTTACATTCAAATTGAACAGGAGATTCACCAACTCGGAAGGGTTTAACCAAATCCGATTTTACAGCTGTAAACCCAGCTTTTTCAAATTCACTAACACCAGGTGCGTAAGGCGAACTTGCCAAACTCATTTGATGCACTATGTCGTAGTTGACAACATTGATTACAACTTCAGGAACTATTTTAACATTGTTGTATGTATCCTTGGTTGTATTACTTCTTCCAGAACGAGCAGGAGAGAATATTAAAATAGGCGGATTCGCGCTGAACACGTTAAAAAAACTGAATGGAGCCAAATTCGGATTTCCATTTTCATCGACCGTAGAAGCGAAGGCAATTGGACGAGGGCCAATCGCTCCAAGTAAATATTGATGCAATTTAGGTATTGGAAGTTCTTTGGGATCAAGTGTAAGCATCGTGCAAACTTTTCCTCAAAATTAATCTTATTTCACGTTCGATTTTTGTCTTTTTCGGAGTAGTTATTCACAGAATGTTTGCTTATCTTTATGTTCTTAAAGTTTAAAATGACGTTATCCCGATTTTTATTTATTGGAATTTTTATTTGCATCAGCTCGTTCATTTTTTCACAAAATTTGAAAGACAAAAACGGCAAACGAACCGGTAAATGGGTTTTTAAGGGAAGCGACCGTCCTAATTCAGCAGTTTCAAAAGATGGTAAAGTAGAGGAAGGTTATTTTGTAGAAGGGCGAAAAGAAGGTATTTGGATTAAATATCATTCAGATGGGAAAACAGTCAGTTTGAAAGGAAATTATACGAATAACCGACCAGAAGGTGATTACAAGCGTTTTCACAAAAGCGGAAAAATGCGCGAATCAGGTTCATTTAGTAAAGACGAATACAAGGGACTCCTAACGCGCTATTATGCGAATGGAAAAATGGCGTATCAGGGAACTTACAATAACTCAGGGTATGAAAATGGAACAATTAAATATTTTCACGAAAATGGTAATCTAGCGCTCGAATATACTGTTAAAAATAATGAACTAAATGGCAAGGTAAGCCGATATTATGAGGATGGATCATTAAAAGAGAGCTTTACGATTTCTGCTGATGGGAAAATTCAAAATACACAGACGTTTGAGCGCAAGGAAAAACCGAAAACTGCTGATAAAGATGTTAAAACTCCAAAAACGATTTATCCTCCTGCCGTAAAAAATCCAATCACGAAAGGATTACGTTTCAATCCGAATGGATATAACACGATTTATAATGAAAACGAGGATATTTGGATGGACGGTGAATTTAAAAATGGTCAATTATGGGATGGAAGAGTTCGCGATTACGATAAAAATGGCATCGTTCAAAAAATCCGCGTGTTCAAGAATGGCGTCTATCATTCAGATGGGTCATTTTAAGAAATCCAAGTTTAACTCCTTGATTCCATCCACTTAGCTACATATTTCCCAATAATATCAAACTCTAGGTTAACTTGATCTCCTAAATTTAAAGAAGAGAAATTGGTATTTTCGAAGGTGTATGGAATGATGCAAACTGAAAAGGAGTCTTTTTTTGAATCCACAACGGTTAAACTGGTTCCATTTACGGTAATTGACCCTTTCTCAACGGTTAATTGCTCATTTTGATAGTTGAATGTAAATTTCCAACTGCCATTTTGATCTTCGATTTCCGTGCAAACACCAAACGTATCAACGTGACCTTGAACGATATGACCATCCAAGCGACCATTCATCTGCATGCAACGCTCCAAGTTGACAGGAGTTCCAATTTTCCATTCGTTGAGGTTTGTTTTGTCTAAGGTCTCTTGAATTGCGGTAACGGTGTAAATGTCATTTTCAATGTTGACCACAGTTAAGCAGCAACCATTGTGTGCCACACTTTGATCTATTTTCAATTCGGAAGTCATTTTTGCTTTGATTGAAAAATGGATATTCTCCGCTTCTTTTTCGATTTTTACGACTTCGGCAACTTCTTCTATTATTCCTGTGAACATGTGATAAAATTAAATCATTTCTCGTAAATCCTTTATATTGAGTTGAATGGTCTTCTTCCCATTGAATTCGTTTGTTTCAAGCGTGTAGGCCATTTCAAAGGGAATACCACTCGCAGCCTCGGTTTCCTTGTGACCTAAATTAAATCCGATGGCCTCATATTGCAACCGTGAATTAGGTTGTATTACCTTCAATTTGAGGTGAACGTCTTTTAAAATTCTTGAATCTGTTGTGAAAAGATTGGGAGTGTGAAAAACGGGTTTCATATTTCCAGGACCATGCGGTTCAAAGATTTCAATCATTTTTTTCAAACGGGGAATTTGAAGCGGAGATTCCGAACCGTGTATTTCATCCAAATTTATGGAAACATCTATCTTCTGAATCGGGGTTTTGTCTTCAATAGAAATTGTTTGAGCAACCACTTCTTCAAATCGTTTTTTGAAAACGTCCAAGTTCTCAGGCTTTAGCGACATACCTGCTGCATGTTTATGTCCGCCGAATTGTTCCAACAAATCCTCGCATTGCAAGAGCGCCT
>JBMLTP010000099.1:0-2993 GCA_049239885.1 Crocinitomicaceae bacterium | reverse complement strand
CGTTATCGAAAGTTTCAACTTGATTTTGGAGCTGAAGAAGAAGAAGAATTGAATCTTGATTTTGTTAGCAAAGTCTGTTTGGAACAGTTCTTTTGGTTAATGTTCGATTTGATAATTACAATTTCCTCACTAGCCGCTATCTTTTTCATTAATTTATTTCCTCATCCTGAAATTATAACATTGTTTCGTGTAGTTCGGGTGTTTCGAATTATTCGCATTTTCGAAGTCCATAAATCATTAAAGCAGACTGAGCGAAAAATAATGTCCGTTATACCGACAGTATTTGTTTTCGCTATTCTATTAGCACTGATACACTTCGTATACGCAATTATCGGATGTAATCTTTACAGTTTCACTAAATTTGAGGAAATTGATTTTTCTAACCTCTATAATGCTTACTTTGGTTTGTTTCTCTCTTTGACTAATGGTTGGTCATCAATGCATTCGAATTTGCTCAATAGTGATGTGCCAGGATTTATTACCGATCTCTATTGTATTTCATTTTTTGTATCTAGTTCGATGATTACGCTCAATGTTTTTCTAGCGGTAATGACAACGCAAATTCAAGATAAATTGAATGATGAAAATAAAGCTTCTGATAGCAGAGAAAAACAACTTATTGAAGTAATTCAAAATCTAAATCAAAAAATCGATCGCTTGGAGGAGAAAATAAATGAAAGAAAGTAGAATTAAAAAGTAGAATCGCTTTTTTCATTACATTCGTTAAATGAAGATTCTCACTTCTTTTATATTGCTTATAAGTCTGCAAGTTTCAGCACAATCCATAAAGCTGAAGAAAAAGTTTTTGAAAACATATGGTGGCAGTATTCCAGCTTATGAAATGAATCTAAATAACCAGATTATTCCTGTTAATTCCTCAAATTTGGAAGTGCGTCTGACAAAAGATAGCATTTATGTTAACGTTGGCGAATCAAAATGGGAGGGAACATATATAGTTTCAAAACTTGAAAACAAAAAATTTGAATTAACGGGAAAAATGCTTGGAACAGGTATTCCAGAAAGATTATTATTAGATTCAAAGCAGAAAAAATTAACCAGAAAAGGTCTTTTTCCTCAACCGGATGCTATATTAGAAAAGAAAAAATAAGATGAATATCAACCAATAGGAAGATAAATCGTAAAAGTCGTTCCTTTGTTAACTGCACTTTTTACTTCGATTTTACCCTCGTGCGCATCAATGATTAGTTTCACATAATACAGTCCTAAACCAAAACCCTTTACATTGTGTATGTTGCCTGTCGGAACGCGGTAGAATTTCTCGAAAATCTGTTTCACATCTTCGCGTTTCATACCGATACCATTATCGGCAATTTCAATTACTAATAAATTCTTCTCATTTCGCGTATTCAAAACGATTTGAGGGGTAGTAATACAATATTTAACGGCGTTATCCAATAAATTATACACTACATTGGTCAAGTGAACAGGGTCAGCTTGAATTTTATAATTTTCAGCAATACAATTTAATTCAATTTTTCCACCTTGGTTTAATTGGTTGAATTCGAAATTTTCTTTTACTTCCGCCAATAAATCGTGAACATCAAAATTCTCCTTATTCAAAACAACCTTGTCCTTGTCCAATTTGGCAATATTTAATACCCGCTCAACTTGATTTTCCAACCTTTTGTTTTCCTTGTATATAATTCCTGCATACTTGCGAATTTTTTCTGGATCTTCATTCAAATCAATTCGCATTAGCAATTCACTGGAAAGACTTATCGTGGAAATGGGTGTTTTTAATTCATGCGTCATGTTGTTAATGAAATCCGTTTTCACCTCCGAAAGTCGCTTTTGACGTATAATAATTGCTAAACTATAACCAAAAAATATCAGAACCAAAACAATGATAATTGAAATATAAATCCATGGAGAAATAAATATGGCAGGTTCAATAGACTTTGCCGTGAAGTATGGGAAGAAAACCGTGAAGTAGTGACCATCTTTTTTCAAATTCAATGATTCTGTGGATATTTCCGAAGGTTTATTTTTAGTCGTTATATAAGCTTTGTCCTTCGAATAATGTATCATATTACTCAAAAGAATTGTGTCTACGAAACAATCGTAAATTCCATAAATGAAATCCTGATGTATATTTTGATTGTAAAATTCCTTTTTCAAAAGTGTTTCGAGGTAGAAAGGTTGAAGTTCTTCACTAAGATCAACTGTGAATTGGTTATTGTTGACCTGACGAACCGTTCCATACGTATCCAGGCTATCCTTTGAAGTACGTTGAATTTCATCCAAAACAGATTTCAATGCGATGATTGTATTTTCTGAAAAAGATTTTAGGTTCAAACTGTCTTCCTTCTCTTGAATCGCAATATTTTTCTCTTGCATTTCAAGTGTTTTTCGCACCCAAACCAATTGCACAATGAGAATACTGGCAAGGGAGAGCACACCTAAAAGAACGACAGCGTTGATGGTTCGTCTATTCACAAACCAAAGATAACATTTTGATTATTCACCAAACGCATTCAACCATGCCAGAATTCCGCCCTCCAAATTGTAGAGGTTAGAATAACCATGATTCTGCTCTAAAAAAGAAGCTGCATTTGCACTTCTTGCTCCGGAACGACATTGCATGATGACTTGTTTATCCTTGCTAATTTCTGAATAACGCGATGGAATTTCACCAAGTGGAATTAAATGACCTCCTAAATTAGCTTCCTCGAATTCGTGAGGTTCTCGTACATCGATTAGCTGAAAATCAGCGTTTAGATCCATAAGTGCTTTTAACTCTTGTACAGAAATCGTTTTCATAACCAATTTATTTTAAAACCCTTGAACTCCATTTACTGTGGTATATTTCAACACATTCTTTTTATCTGGGTGAATGCGAGCAAAAGCCGATTGAACAGCTAAGGTGCCTTCATGAAAACCACAAAGAATTAACTTAAGTTTATTTTCATACGTATTCACATCGCCAACAGCGTAAATTCCGGGAATGTTAGTTGAATAATCTAAAGTATCCA
>JBMLTP010000098.1:0-4178 GCA_049239885.1 Crocinitomicaceae bacterium | reverse complement strand
TGGCAAGCAGCTGATGCATTAGTTATCGAAAGACAAGCAAAGGCTTTGGTAGCAGTAACAGATAGTTGGACGCAATGGCAGAATTTAACGGGAGTTCAAACTTCTTGGTCTGATGGGACGATTCTTGTTGATTATTCAGGTGCAAATGGTACGGCACAGCGAACCGTTTACGGAGGAGGAAAAGTGGATATTTCCATTCCACCTTGTGATGGAACAGCAGCTCAAGGTCGGAGAGGATATTCTGTTTGGGCTCCCCAAGGAATTACAGATAACTACGTTCGACCTGCGAAAAACATCGTTCAAGAATGGGAAATGGCGGATGATTTAGGTGATTCACACATTTCGTCTTTACAACAAGGAGGTGCTTTACCTTCCAATTCAACAGATTGCAGAACAGTTGGAAGAATTTACGCCAAAGCGGGAACCGATATGACTTTTTCTGTTTTTCCAACAGATACGACAAGTGGTATTGAATTGGTGATTTTAAATAAAGATTGTCAATCAGTAGATTCGATTTCTCAAACCGGACCATACGACTTTACGGTTACGGCCACCTATGATGGTTGGTACACGATGCGCATTCGAAATGCAACAAGTATTCAGCCTGGACAAACATGTTGGGTTAAAGCAAATTATCGTGCACCTGAAGTTGTTTTAACTACAGGTTTGAAAAATAAATGTGCCTGTTCGAGTTCTCCTGTGGTAAGTGCAGTTGAATTGGAAAAGAAGGTGGCAATTTTTCCAAATCCCGCTTCGAGTTCAATTCGCGTGTTTTTAGAGGAAAGCTTTAGCGTTTGGGAAATTACAGATTTGAATGGACGGATTGTAAAGTCAGGGTCAGATAGCGCAACGGACTTTGATATTAATATTTCAGAGCTTCAGTCTGGATTGTATTATTTGAATTTAATTTCCAATGATACACGTGTGCACAAGAAATTTATGAAAGGAGACTTTTAAAACAAAAAAGAAAGGCTACCAAATTTGAGTAGCCTTTCTTATGAATTAAAAAAATCTGAAGTTTATTGTTTGATTAATTGAATTTCACACTCCAATTTAATTTCATCTCCAACAACAACATTTCCTGCTTCTGTTACTGCGCTCCAAACGAGACCGTATTCGCTTCTTTTGATTTTTCCTGTAAGTGTTAAACCAGCTTTCGTTTGACCATACGGATCAACTGCTATACCCGCAAATTCTGCTTTCAGAGTAGCCGGTTTAGTAACTCCATGAATCGTTAAATCTCCTGAAATTTCAAGCTCATCACTTGCCAATTGCTTGACATCAGTTGAATGAAATAACATTTCTGGGTAATTCGCTGCGTCAAAAAAGTCAGCTGATTTCAAATGCCCGTCACGATCCGCAACTCCTGTGTTAATGCTATCAATCGCTGCTTTGAAATTAAATTTCGCAGATGAAAAATCTTCACCCTCTGTAATTGCCTCCGCAGAGAAATTTCCAAATGTTCCAGACACGTTTGAGATCATCATGTGTCTTACTTTAAATCCGACAGAGCTATGCAAGTTGTCTATGTTCCATTGTGTTTCCATAAATATTTATTTTTTTGCAAAGCTAATTTATACCCTGAAGATGTTTGCTTGACTTGAGTTAAGGATATTCATTGAACTTATAGAATCAAATGTATATCTTTGAAGTATGAAGTATTTAACACTTTTATTTCTGTTTTTTGCCAAACTTTCGTTTTCACAATTGGTAAATGTTTCGGAAGAAACAAAGAAATCAAATGACAAAGACTCAAGCTCTTCTGTCTATTTAGAAGCCGGAATTTTCTCTGTTAATCGGACGTTGGAATCAAATTCAGCGTTTTTGAACAAACCACTTGGAGAGCGAGCTAACGAGACTAAAATAAATTTATGGTCATACTCCATTGGCATGGTTGCGCCTATTTCGAAGCATTTCGTTTTTGATGGCGGACTGTCCTTTATTCAAAATGGGGAACAATATGCTTGGGAATCTTCTACCAGTGATTCCTCCTTTAATTACCAAACCAAATACCGTTACATCGGAATGCCTTTGCAAGTCAAATTTCAAACAGGAAAGAACTTTCAGTTTTTCATTGGCGGCGGACTAATTCCTCAAATGCAAGTTGCTTACCTTCAAATGCAGAACTGGACGGATTCCCTTGGAGGTAAGTATGATGAGGAAATTAAAGTATACAATAACCTAAATTCATTTGTTTTATCCGCTGTGGGATCAGCAGGTGTTGTATTAAATTTCCAAAATAAGTTTGGCTTGCGATTTAGTGCCCAATATCGACGTCAATTAACAGATAGTTATACGAAGTACAACGGATATTTACACAAAACATCGGCTTTCGGATTTACATTTGGGTTAACTCGAAAATTATAACATGAAAATAGCTGAAATCGTATCGTATTTGGAAGAATCTTATCCGTTAGCGCTGCAGGAATCGTATGATAATTCAGGATTGCTTTGTGGTAGAAAAGAATGGGAAGTTACTTCTGTGCTCATTTGTCTTGATGCAATAGAGGCTGTAATCGATGAAGCTATTTCACTGGGAAGTAACCTTGTCATTGCCCATCACCCCATAATTTTCAAGGGATTGAAAAAAATCACGGGTTCGAATTATGTGGAGCGCGTCATTGAAAAATGCATTCAACATAAAATCGCACTTTATGCCATTCATACGAATTTGGATAATCATTTTTATGGTGTGAATCGTGAAATTTCCAAACGAATAGGACTTCAGAACGTGAAGATTTTAAGTCCGATAAAAGCAAATATGTCGAAATTGGTTGTTTTTATCCCAAAGGAATCACTCAATCAAGTCGATCAAGCCATTTTTAATGCAGGAGGCGGTAAGATTGGTAATTACGAAGAATGTCATTTTAGAACTTCCGGTATGGGTACATTTAAACCAACTGATTTGGCAAATCCAAGCATTGGTGAAAGTGGGAATAAGTCAGAAGTTGAAGAATATCGTGTAGAATATTTGGTCAGTAATTATCAAATCTCATCTGTTTTAGCCGCCATGAATCAAGCTCATCCCTATGAGGAAGTGGCTTTTGAAATTTATCCAATTCAAAATGAAAATCAGTATGAAGGTGCAGGAATGATTGGGGAATTGGAAAACCCAATGGATGAAATGGAATTTTTGAGTTTGTTAAAAAAGACCTTTCACTGTGGCACCATTCGTCATACACAGTTGTTGAATAATAAAATAAGCAAAGTTGCAGTTTGTGGGGGGGCAGGAAGTTTCTTGTTAAAGAACGCGATTTCTCAAAAAGCAGATATTTTCATTACGGGGGATTTCAAATACCACGAGTTTTTTGACGCTGAAAATCGAATCGTAATTGCCGATATTGGACATTATGAAAGTGAACAATTTACTTCGAAAATAATTGCTGATAAACTAAAGGAAAAATTTACTAACTTTGCAATCCGTTTAACAGAAATAAATACAAATCCGATAAACTACTTTTAGCACATGGCAGCAACTGCAACTAAAAAGGAAGCTACAATCGCAGACAAATTGGATGCGCTTTTTGAACTTCAAAAAATCGATTCAAAAATTGATAGTATTCGCACGATTCGTGGTGAATTACCGTTGGAAGTTCAAGATTTAGAAGATGAAATCGGTGGTTTGAACACGCGAATTGCGAAAATCAACGACGAAATCAAAGAAATAGAAACAGAAATTTCTGATCGTAAGATTGCTTCAAAAGACAGTGAAACTGCTATTGCAAAGTATAAGGAACAACAAAACAACGTTCGTAACAACCGTGAATTTGAATCACTTTCGAAAGAAATTGAATTCCAGGAATTGGAAATCAAATTACACGAGAAAAAGTCCAAAGAAGCGAAGTTGAAAATTGAAAATAAAAAGGAAATTTTAACAGAAGCGACTGATAGATTAGATATGAAAGTAGCTGACTTAAACGTTAAAAAGTCGGAGCTTGATGCGATTGTCAGTGAAACTCAAAAAGACGAAGACAAGTTGTTGAAAGCATCTGATGATGCTAAAAAGAAAATCGAATCACGATTGGTATTTGCATATAATCGTTTGCGTGAAAATGCAAAGAATGGTCTAGCTGTTGTGCAAGTTGTTCGAGATTCATGTGGAGGATGTTTCAATAAAATTCCACCTCAAAGACAATTGGATATCGTTACGAAAAAGAAAATCATCGTTTGCGAGCATT
>JBMLTP010000097.1:0-3953 GCA_049239885.1 Crocinitomicaceae bacterium | reverse complement strand
ATAATCAACAACAAAAACCTTATATTGCAGCACACTCAATAAAAAACGATTCTCATATGTAATTCCAAATGCGACCTTTTTAATACCAACAATTGCCGCAGGATTATGGTGATATGCCCAAACATCGGTTAACGCAACACTTGCATTCCCCAATGACATTGAGCGACTTCCCATGGGCTGCCATCCTTGAGCAAAAAGCTTGGATAACAAAAATGGTAGAGAAAAAATTAAAATCCGAATCATTCTATTAATCTTTGAAAATTACCACATTTCTCACATTTATAATCTTCATTTTCAACAAAAAACCAACTTGAACCATTATCATTGCTAATCGCGTAAATAGAAATTCGCTCTTTTTCAGGAATGGCATATTCATCTTTTTTCAAAGCAATTTTCAATTCGGCTTGCACCATTTCTCCATCCGTCTCAATTTTGCCCATAACAGCATCCGTCCAAAGCATTTTTTCCGTGACAAAAAGATTTTTAAATTCTCTCTGCCCCTTGTTCTTGTAATATTTTAAAACAGAGGGATGCATGTAAGAAGCTCTTGATAATTTTAAGTCCTGATTTACTGCGAACAAATACTTCGCTACTGCCATATTCAATGACTTTTCCTGGCTTGCATTTAATCCACAAGCTGATAAAAAAAGAACACCAACAAATAACAAGAAATAGACCCTCATAAAACATTCGCAAATTAATTAAAATTTGTGATAGTTGATACCAATAGTAGATTATAGTTATTTGTTCAAAGTATTAAATTTTTGTTCAAGGAAACCTATTTCAATAACTTTAAATTAATTTACAATTCGTAATGAAGATTCTGTCAACAAAACAATTACGCGAAGCCGATCAATTCACCATTGAAAATGAGCCAATTGCGTCGATAAACCTAATGGAACGAGCCTCAACTGCATGCGCCGAATGGATTGAAAAAATGTTTTCCAAAAATCATTCTTTTTCAATATTCTGCGGTATTGGAAACAACGGAGGTGATGGATTAGCAATCGCACGAATACTATCTCAAAAGGGTTTTCGTGTTCGTATTTTCATTGTTGGTGAAATTGCAAAGGCAACAAGCGATTTTCAGATCAATTACAATCGAATTCCTAGACATAAAATTGAAATTCAGAAAATTCAAAAACCATCTGATTTTCCTAAATTGAGTGAAAACGAACTCATTATTGACGCGATTTTTGGAACAGGATTAAACAAAACAGTTGAAGGATTTTATAAAGAACTTATCCAATTTATTAATGAGCAAACTTGTAAGGTAATTTCCATCGATATTCCTTCAGGTTTATTTGGTGAAAACAATTCAGAAAACGATTCAGAAACAATCATACAGGCGGATTTCACACTTACATTTCAGCAGCCCAAACTTTCCTTTTTGTTGGCTGACTTCGGACAATTCGTAGGAAAATGGCATATTATGGATATAGGTTTATCTAAGGATTTTATTGAGGAAGCAGAAACAAATTTCCGTTTAATGACAAAAGATTGCATTCAGAAAAAATTAAAAAATAGAGAACCATTTTCACACAAAGGAACGTATGGAAACGCGCTAATCGTTGCTGGTTCAATTGGAAAAATGGGAGCTAGTGTTTTGAGTACAAAAGCAGCGCTTCGTTCAGGAGCAGGATTGGTAACTGCCTTTGTTCCAAAATGTGGTTATGAAATTATTCAGATTACAAATCCAGAAGCCATGTGTGAATTGAGTTCGGAAGATAATTTTTTAGCAGGTGATTTGAGTTGGAAAAATTATTCATCCATTGGAATTGGACCAGGAATCGGTAAAGAAATAAAAACCATGCAATTGATTGAACGCTTGTTCCAGAATTATTCCGGGCCTTTGGTACTTGATGCAGACGCCTTGAACCTCATTTCTGAGTACGATTCGCTATTTGATAAAATTCCGCAAAATTCCATTTTAACACCTCACCCCAAAGAATTCGACCGATTATTCGGGAAATCAGATTCCGCATTTGCTCGATTAAACAGACAAATAGAACAGGCAAAAAAACTGAAATGTAACATTATTCTAAAAGGAACTTATACGTCCATTTGTGATCCGGATAGCATTGTTTATTTCAACAACACAGGAAATTCAGGAATGGCAAAAGCTGGCTCTGGCGATGTTTTAACTGGTTTAATTACAGGGCTTTTGGCTCAAGGTTATTCAACCGAAGATGCCTGTAAAATCGGTGTTTGGATTCATGGTCTAGCAGGTGATTTTGCTGCTCAAAAAAAAAAATGAAATTTCAATGACAGCAATGGATTTGATAGAATGTTTAACCGAGGCTTTTGATGAAATTAAAAAGGACTTTCCTCCTCAGTATCCCATCGTGTAACACGCTGAACCCCATCCACTTCCTCGAATTTTCTAGTTAATTGTTCCAATTGCTCCGTATCGTAAACCATGACTTTGATTTTCCCCTCAAAAACGCCATCGTTTGTATCGAAGGAGATGCTTTTCATGTTCACGTTGTTTTGCTTGGAGATAATTTCCGTTAGTTTGTTTACCAAGCCCAATTGGTCGATTCCAATGATACGGATGGCAGCAATTCGTTCCACTAAATGATCTGACTTCCATCTTGCTTTGATACAGCGATAAGCCATTTTCCCCATCAAATGAACCGCATTTGGACAGTTAAATCGATGAATCTTTATCCCCTCTCCTATTGAAATAAAACCAAAAACCTTATCTCCAGGAATCGGATTACAGCATTTAGCCATTTGATAATCGAAACCTTTGAAATCGTCGCCAATCAGAATTGTGTCTTGCTTCGTATCAATTCCAGGAATATTATCACCATTTTCATTGTTTTTATTCTTTTTGATAATAACGTCCTTTTTAGGCAATTGAATGACCCCATGACTGTGTTCCAATTCCCTCAATCGAGAAAGATCAATTTTACCTTTCGCAATTCTAAAGTATAATTCCGTTGCACTTCCTACACTAAAAAATCGCTCTAGAAAAGAAATATTATCCGAACTCATTCTGAAATTGAATTGTTTGAATTTTCGTTCCAAAATTTCCTTTCCGTCTTGAGCAATTAACTTTCGCTCCTCATTCAATGAAGATTTGATTTTTTGCTTGGCTCTTGCAGAAACCACAAATCGCAACCATTCTTCATTCGGCTTTTGCTTTGACGAAGTAATTATTTCAAGTTGGTCGCCATTGTTCAATTGATAACTTAAGGGCATCAATCGGTTGTTGACTTTAGCTCCAATACATTTGTTACCAATATCAGTATGAATATCATAGGCGAAGTCCAAAATTGTTGAACCGACTGGCAATACGCGTAACTCGCCTTTTGGTGTAAAGATGTAGATTTCGTCATTGAACAAATTCAATTTAAAATCATTCACAAAATCCAATGCACTTGACTCCGGATTATCCAATAGTTCTCGAATTTCAGCAATCCAACGGTCAAATTTACTATCATCGTTTTTGGATTCTTTGTACTTATAATGCGCAGCGAGCCCACGTTCAGCGATTTCATCCATTCGCTTGGTACGTATCTGAACTTCCACCCACTTTCCAGTTGGCGACATCACCGTCGTATGTAAGGACTCATAACCATTTGCCCTTGGTGTTGAAATCCAATCTCTCAAACGTTCAGGACTTGGCTGATAATAATCAGTTACGATACTATAAATCCGCCAACAATCAGGTTTTTCCAGTTCTATTGGTGTTTCAACAATAATTCGAATCGCAAAAACATCAAATACTTCCTCAAAAGGAATTCCTTTGGATTGCATCTTGCGCCAAATTGACGAAATTGATTTTGTCCGTGCTTTTATATCAAAAATATAGCCCTCATGAAGTAAAGTCTCTCTAATCGGTGCTGTAATTCTTCTGATAAATCGATTTCTGACATCCGCTGTACTTTTCAGTTTCGACTCAATATCCTTATAAACTTCCGGTTCGCAATACATCATCGAAAGAT
>JBMLTP010000096.1:0-3310 GCA_049239885.1 Crocinitomicaceae bacterium | reverse complement strand
GGTGCTCTCGTTTTCATTTGGCGATTGGGTGGTGAAAATGGCGGAAATGGTGCCAAGAATTACTCGTATGATTGGGATAAAAAATTTGATTTTCAGAACAAAGACCCAAAAGGACTCTATTTGTTTTTCTCATTGGTGAAATATAAAAATCCGAAACGACCGATTTATGACATTAATTCACCTTACAAATTTGATTCCTTATTGCGACAGGATAAAAACGCAACTTTTGTCTTCATTGGTGATTCAATCGGTTTGTTGGATAAAGAATTAAAACAACTTCTCGATAAATGCGCCAAAGGAAGTGCGGTACTTTTCTCCTCGAATGAGCTTGGTTCAAATATAACGGATACGCTCTTTTCATCCTATCGAACTGGATTTCATTTTAACGAATCCGCTACCTACAGATTTGATGGCAAAAAGTCCTTATTTTATGGACGCTATCAAAATGATACAATTCCCATTGCTTGGAATGGATATAAAGATTTGATTCCAAATATCGGTCAACTAGACGAGTTGGTTCGACATCAAAGGTTAAGCACATTCGTTCGATTGAAACAAGGTAAAAGCGATATTTTCCTTCAGTCTAATCCAGAGCCTTTTACAAATTATCAATTGAAACACAAAGATGGTTTTGAACACGCGAATTTCATCATCGACCAACTCCCAAAAGAAGACCCGATTTATTTTGTTTCCATAGCTCAAGTTCACTTCAAGAGTGATGACGAGGTGGAGGATTTTGATGGGATGGAATCAAAACAAAACTTATTGGATTTGATTCTATCAAATAGAATTCTTTTGAATACAATGGTACTTGTTCTATTCGGTGCAATTCTGTTCGTTATTTTTCGTTCTAAACGCCGTCGAGCCATCATTCCTATTATTCAAAAGCAGCAAGGCATAACAAAAACGTTTGTTGAAACGATTGCCTCAATTTTCTTGAATAAACAATATCCATATAGCGTGCTTCAAATTCAACGTAAGAATTTTTATGATACAGTTTTGAGGTATTATTATGTTGATTTACAAAGAAATATTGAGGGTGATACCTTGAATTTGTTGGCCGAAAAAACGGGTTATCCGCTTGAGAAAATTCAAAAGTTACTGAAAGAATTGCGCTATGAAAATCAAGCGATTGGAAATGACTACGTTCAACAAATGAGTAAAATGCAACACGATTTTTATCGTCATTGCGGAATAATTGGTCGTGAAGAATCAATTGTAAGACAAGAATTTGAAGTCAATAGAAACATTTGGATTAGCACCTTAATCATGATGAGCGGATTGACATTAACTTTCTTTGGCCTTTCCTTGCTCGTTAATTCAAATGGAGTAGGGGTTGTTTTTTGGATGGTTGGGTTTTTAACTTTGGCTTTGGGAATCGTTCGGACGCTTGTTCCTCATTTTAAAATCAATCAAACGGAAATTTTGTATTTCAATCAATTGGGACGACGAGTTAAAACCTCAGACACCATCAAGATTAATTTTGAAAAGAATTTTATAAGACTGAAGATCAATCAAAAAGAAATTAAAATAGCTAACTGGGATGTTATGAAAAATGACCACGCAGTTTTAAAACGATTTATTCAACAAACTAAAAATCTATGACAGAAAATTTAGAAAACACGGAAAATCCAATGGATTCTGATAATCAAAATGTGCCTTCCAATGACAGTTCTTTCGGGTTGGAACGTGAAAATCAAGATTTGATTTGGGTTGCAGACAAAGTCAATCAAGTTCGTGAAGAATTGGCTCGATTCATTATTGGTCAGCACGAGACGGTTGAACTTTTGATTGCGGGTATTTTCGCAAATGGGCACATTTTGTTGGAAGGTGTACCGGGTGTCGCGAAGACATTAGCATCGAAGGTGCTTTCAAGAACATTGAATGTTGATTTTTCAAGGATTCAATTTACGCCAGACTTGATGCCTTCGGATGTAATTGGAACGAGTGTTTTTAATATGAAAGATTCTTCATTTTACTTTAAAAAAGGTCCGATTTTCTCAAATATAGTTCTAATCGATGAGATCAATCGTGCACCGGCAAAGACGCAAGCGGCGCTTTTCGAAGTTATGGAAGAACGTCAAATTACATACGATGGAAATGTCTATCCAATGGAGTTTCCGTTTCTTGTAGTCGCGACGCAAAACCCTGTGGAGCAAGAGGGAACGTACAATCTGCCTGAGGCACAATTGGATCGTTTTCTTTTCAAAGTTAAAATTGGATATCCGAATTTAGAGCAAGAAGAGGATATTTTAAGAAGATACAAGAAAACAGTAGGTTCAGCTAACATCGATGAGGTAAATCACGTTTTCACGACTGCAGAATTAACTAAAATTCATACGGTTATGGAAGACATCATCGTGGAGGAACAATTAATTAAATATATTGCGGCAATTACCCATAAAACAAGAAGCCACGGTAAATTATTTTTGGGAGGGTCTCCGCGTGCTTCTTTATCGATGTTGCGCGCTTCCAAAGCGATTGCGGTCATTCGAGGAAGGGATTTTGTTACGCCTGAGGACATTCGTTTTGTTACCATTCCAGTTCTCAATCACCGTTTGATATTGACACCTGAAGCCGAAATGGAAGGATTTAGTTCAGAAGAAATAATTAAGGAAATCGTTGAATCAATCGAAGTTCCAAGATAAGAATGACCCTCGCAAGCAATCTTTTACTGACCCGTCGATTTTTCTGGTTGTTCACAACAGCAGTCATTTGTTATGCCTGTGGTTTTGTAATATCTGTAATGGAATGGATCGGAACCTTGTTGCTGTTTGCGATATCAATTCTAGTTGTACTTGACCTATTGCTTTTAATTACAATCGGTAAAAAGCCTATTTTCAAAAGGAATTTCAATGAACGATTGAATTTGGGAGATGAGAATCCCATTAAGATATCAATTGAAAATAAGTCAGGTTTTCAACTTTTCTTTGAATTGAATGAAGGTTTTCCAGATTTTCAGCAAGAACGATCAAAGCAATTTCGAGGAATACTATCAGGTGATTCTACGATTGAATTAAAGTACAACTTGATTCCCAAGAAAAGGGGAATTTATAGTTTTAACCATGCTTTTCTTTTCTTGAAAACATTTATTGGTTTGGCTGAACGAAGAATTATTTATCCGAATAGTGATTCTTTTCAAGTCTACCCGTCTGTTTTGCAGATGAAAAAGTATGAATTACTCGTGTTTCAGCAACAAAAAACAGCGACTGGAATAAAGCGCATTCGTCGACTCGGAAATGCAAAAGAATTCGAGCAAATTCGAAACTACGTGCAAGGTGACGAGTTGAAAACGGTAAACTGGAAAGCC
>JBMLTP010000095.1:0-5033 GCA_049239885.1 Crocinitomicaceae bacterium | reverse complement strand
GAAATGAGTCGCGGTAAAATTCTAAATTCCCAAGCGTTCCTTGTATTTCCTTACCAAACCAATAAAGGTCAAAAACGATTGCATCAAGTGGAATGGAATCTTTTCGAAATGCATTAACAACTTTTTCCGCTTCGGCTTGCGAATGATATCCAAATCGACTAGCAAAATTTCCAAATACCCATCTCGGCGGAATAGGCTGTCTTCCGAGTAAAGCAGTTTCATTCGTAATTAAGTCTTTCCAATCATCTCCGACAATGACTTGATAGGTCTTTCTTCCGCCAATTGTTTCGTAAGCCAATGTATTGTCTTTTTTTGAGTCCAAATCTAAATATCCAATTTCCGGATTATCAAAGTGAATGGCATACAAACGATTAGAAAGGACCAATGGCATTGTGTAATTCATCAATTCGGAATGTTCCTCATAACCATAATGCGCCTTGTTATACAATTGCAAACGGTAACCCCTGCGATTCATTCCAAGTGCTCGTGCTCCTCCACCGTATAAAATTTCATCGTTCGTTAAATTGAAAGAAATCTTTTCAAGTTCAGAAGTTTTATGGTAGCCCAATTTTTCGGATGTAACCAATTTTCCCTTGTAGAAATAAGAAAGCTGAAACGGGACTTTTTGAATTTGAACAACTAACTTATTTAACACCAATTTACATTGATCCGTCGATTCAATGAGCTTGAATTTTTTACTCACATTCGACATATTTTTAACGGCGTGTGATGGATCTGAAATTCTAATTTTTGATGGGAAAAAACTTGTTTCGATTATTTTATCAGAAAAAGCTTTGATTTCATACTCACCATCCGAAACGGTAACTTTTACGAATGAATCCATTTTTTGAATGGCAAGAAATTGACGTTGATTGTTTTGAGCAAAAGCACAAAAACTATAAAGAAATAGAAAACCAAAAAGTGCTTTCATTCGAAAATAATTTGGAAGTGATATGAACAAAGCTAAAAATTCTTTCGCAGAAATCTTAAGCTAATTTCATCGCATAAGCTGCAAGGTCGACCAACTTGGATGAATAACCGTATTCATTGTCATACCAAGCGACTACTTTTACAAAATGATCATTGAGTGAAATTCCAGCTGTTGCATCAAATATGGACGTTCGTGGATCCGAAATAAAATCTTGAGAAACAACTGATTCATCCGTATATCCTAAAATTCCTTTTAAACTTGTTTCGGAATATCTTTTCATTGCATCGCAGATTTCTTGGTAGCTAGTAGCTTTTTCGAGGCGAACGGTTAAATCAACAACCGAAACATCGGGAACAGGAACTCGAAATGCCATTCCTGTCAATTTACCTTTTAATTCAGGTATAACCATCGTAACTGCTTTCGCTGCACCAGTTGAAGATGGAATGATATTTTGATTCGCTCCTCTTCCACCCCGCCAATCTTTCGCGCTTGGGCCATCAACCGTTTTTTGAGTCGCTGTAACAGCATGAACGGTCGTCATTAATCCTTCTACAATTCCAAATTCATCGTGAAGAACTTTAGCGATTGGCGCTAAGCAATTCGTTGTACATGATGCGTTGGAAATGATTAATTGATCTGATTTCAAACTTTCGTGATTCACTCCCATCACAAACGTGGGCGTATCGTCTTTGGGTGGCGCGGATAGAATGACTTTTTCGGCGCCTGCATCTAAATGAAGTTGCGCACTTTCTTTACTTAGGAAAAGTCCTGTACACTCAAGAACAACGTCAACTTCGGCAGCTTTCCAATCGATTTGAAGTGGATCTTTCTGGTTGGTAACTCGAACTTTATTGTCACCAATAATTAAATTTCCTTCCTCGTGATTAACCGGTAAATTGAATTTTCCATGTGTTGAATCGTATTTTAGCATGTAGGCCATGTAATCGACATTCAACAAATCATTGATTGCGACTAATTTCAAGTCACTTCGCTCAGAAATGATGCGTGCCGCCAATCGACCAATTCTCCCAAAACCATTGATTCCTATACGTGTCATAACTTTCAATTTATAGTTTCTTCTACAAATATAAAAGAAAGTGTTAAAATGACACTAAGTTGACTCGATTATTTTCTCATTTCGTAAATCCGAACAGATTTTGAAGGAATTGAAAGTGTTTTTATGGACTTCAAATCAAGGTTTTCACCTTCAAAAATCGCATTTGCAAAAGCGAATCCATTCATCACTTCCTTGAATCGATCAAATTCAATTTTTTCCTCTTTCGGAGAATTGTTGAGCACAATCATTATTGTTTCAGATTCAATTTGTCGGAAATAGACATATACATTATTTTGTGGAATAAATTGAATCAATTTCCCGTGATGAATAGCTGATTTTGTTTTTCTCCAATTTAAAAGTTTCTTGGTCCAATCGAAGTAAAGTTTCTGCTCAGCTGTTCTGCCTTTTTCAGTAAAAGCATTGTTCAAATCATCAGGCCAACCTCCCGGGAAATCACGACGAATATCGGCATCTCCTTTGCTTTTATCTCCTTTCATACCAATCTCCGATCCGTAATAGATTTGGGGAATCCCACGAGTGGTTGCGAGAAGAGTAGTTGCTAACTTGTAATCTTCAAATTTCGGATAAAGTTCATTGAATCGCTGCGTATCGTGATTCTCAAAGAAGACAAGAAGGTTGTTGGGATCTTTGTAGAGAAAATCATTCACGAAATTCTCATAAAACCTTAACATTCCTTTATCCCAACCTTGTTCAGTTTCATTGAATGCCTGCATATATGCATCGTGCAAAGTGAAATCCATAACTGCTGGTAAGTTTGAGTTATAGCTTTGCAGCGAACCAATTGGACTATCTTTCTGCCAATAAGACATCAACGCTTGGTCATGCATCCAAACTTCTCCAACAATATTGAAATTGGGATATTCATCCATAATCACTTTGGTCCATTTTGCAATTGCTTCTTTATCGTTGTATGAATAAGTATCAACTCGTAAGCCGTCCAATTCAGCAAATTCCACCCACCAAATTGTATTTTGAACAAGGTAATTCAGCACCAATGGATTCGATTGATTTAAATCAGGCATACTCGTATCAAACCATCCATCTTCGGAAGCACGCTTATCTTTTTCACTTTTATGTGGATCCATTTGTGAGCTCGTGCGGTAACTTGAACGAGTGAATTCTGGAAACTGATGTATCCAGGTTTGAGTAGGCAAATCCTTTATCATCCAGTGCTTGCTCGACCAATGATTCGGAACCTCATCCTTTATTACTTTCAAACCTTTACGATGCGCCTCTTGAACTAAAAATTGAAAATCGTAAATACTTCCATAGCGCGGATCGACCTTGTATAAATTCGATTGGGCGTAGCCGTGATAAGAATAGGATTCCTCATTGTCTTCCAATAAAGGCGTTGTCCAAATAGTCGTGGCACCGAGTTCCTTGATGTAATCGAAATTCTGAATAATTCCTTGAATATCCCCACCATGTCTACCGTTTGGATTTGAGCGATCTGCTTTTTCAGCTGTCTCAGGATGTGTATCACCACCAGGATATAAGTTAGCAAAACGATCGGGCATTAAAAGATAAATAACATCTTCCGAAGAAAATCCTTTTCTTGTTGAAGAACCATAACGTCTTTCCTTTAGTTCGAAATCGTAAGTTGCGACAACTTTCTTCTTATCAATTAATCGAATTGGATATTTTCCCGGATTTCGATTTGCTGTTTCTATTGTAACAAATAAATAATTTGGATTTTCTGTATTTACAATTCCTAAAATCGGGAAACCAGGGGATTCAACAGTAAAACGAGCGATATTTTCACCGTGCATTAAAATTTGAATTTGAGAATGCTTCATTCCCGCCCACCAGTTCATGGGTTCAAGGTGCTCGATTTTAAAGTTTTTTTGAGCAGAAGTTCCCGAAATAAGAGTGAAAAATAGATTAATCCACAAAAACAGTTTTCCTAGTTTTTCCATTTGATAAAATTTCAATTACAATTTGATTTGATTCCGGCTTTCTATTAATTGGTCGACCCAATAAATCATATCTTCCAGTAACCTCTATAGGTATTTCGTTTTCTTCAATTGTTAACTGACACGGATTTTCAAGACCTTGATAAGGTTGAACTTGAGAAAGGGCACTTTGCAATCGCGTATCCAAATAATCAGAAATACTCATCGTGACATGCGCACCGAACGCATCTGTTAGAGATGCTGTAAAATCTGAATTTGTAAATCCATAATCCAAAACCTTATAAGCGTCTTCAAAAGCTGCTTGTGAGATCAATGCTTGTTTTATTTGTAATTGCTGAAGCCAATTTTGATTAAAAATCGTGTTCAATGCCTGATTCATATACAAGTTGAATTGATCCTTGAAATAAGGAACTGCAAACAATCTTTGAATGAGTGGACGATTACCCATATGCCAATTGTTAATATTTCGAACGGACCAATTTTCATTGAACCAGTCAATTCCGAACGTATTGTCCATATCGTATTCGATGAAAATAAATTTGCCATCAGAAGGACTTTGGTAGAGGTAATAATTGTTTTTATTGCCAGCATAGCCATCCCAATGTCCGATTAAAATTTCATAAACCAACGTTTTCAAATATCGATCCACGTCAAAAACTTGTTGAATTGCACATGGAAATGAACTGGTGTTTGTATTATTCAAAACATCGATGAAATGAATCAAACCTGAATAATCGTTTATGACTTGGTTGGTTTTCAAATCGTACGTTTCCTGATACGACTGCGGATTATTCCCGAGGTAAGTCAAATCCGAACCCCACGAACATTTAAAGAGATTACCCGAAGAATTACCAATAAATCTATCTTTGATAAATTCATCATCAATGGCTTCATTGTTGAGATAAAGTCCTTTGTATTCATTGTTAATGTATAGTCTAACGAAACTATTTCTCGAAACTGTTAATTCCGCTGATTTTAAAATCTGTGTGCTCAACCATGCTCGCAACTGAGAAGGATCATTGTGATTTCCAACCAAATTCATATTGTCTAATCCCTTGAATTTCTGACCAGGTATAAAATCATTGAAATCAATGCTGAATGATTTTTTTCC
>JBMLTP010000094.1:0-9570 GCA_049239885.1 Crocinitomicaceae bacterium | reverse complement strand
GTACTAGGGGTTCCGCCTGCAAACGTCCAAGTCCAACTTTGAGTATTAGTAGACGATGCGTTTGTTATTTCAATGCACTCACCTTCGCAAAGGGCATTATCAGATATTGTAAAGTTTGCGGTAGGAGTTTGGCTAAGTGCTATTCCAACTGCGAAAAACAAAATTATTGAAGTAAATAATTTACCCATACTTACGGATTTTCAAAACAATTTTTACGAAAGTAATGAAAAAAGTTGCAATGCCATTAAAATTAATTAAATTGATTTCAATAAAATCTGAATTTGTTTCATTTGTAAAACATCGTGAACCCTGAAAACAGATGCCCCCTTGTGCATTAAAATCGAGTTCAAAGCAATTGTTCCGGTTAACGAATCCTCAGGGGTTGTTAGAAGTTTCTTATAGATCATAGATTTTCTCGAAATCCCGACTAAAATTGGTTTTTCAAGGATTTTTAAAGAATCAAGATTTGAAATTATTTCGAAGTTTTCTTCGATCGTTTTTCCGAAGCCAAACCCGGGATCAATAATTACATCATTAATTCCTTTGTCTAATAAAATGTTTAATTTTTTTGAAAAATAGTTAATAAGCTCTTGCAATATGTTTTCTTTTGAGTCTTCAATAGTTTTTGAATCCGCCATTCCGAAACCATGTGTTAAAATATAGGGAGCTTTGAATTCGGCGACGGTATCAAATAATTGATCGTCAATTTGTCCACCTGAAACATCATTTATCATATCGATGCCATTTTCTAGTCCCATGCGAGCTGTTTGAGCATGAAACGTGTCGAGAGAAAGAATGATTTCAGGAAATTCTTTTCTCAGGATTTTCAGTGGGACATCGATTCTAGTGAGTTCTTCAGTTACGTCTATATTGGAAGCTCCGGGTCTTGTGGAAACTGCGCCCAAGTCGAGTATGTCAGCGCCATTTTCAATCATATTTTTTGCTCGCAAAAGCAAATCGTCTATGTTTTGAATTCTACTATCTTTAAAAAACGAATCAGGAGTTATATTTAAAACACCCATAATTTTGGGTTGACTCAAGTCAATCAATTTTCCTTTTATGAGGATGGACTTATTTTGATTTAAATCGTGTAAATTTGTCATGAATCGATATTATGAGTAAAACATATTCTCAGTACACAAATGTAATGAATAGTTGTCGAGTGATTTTTGAAAAAAAGACAATTGACTACGGTACATCTTGGCGCATTCTTAGACCAAGTTCATTGACAGATCAAATTTTCATTAAGGCACAACGCATTCGAACAATACAGGAAACGGGCGAAAACAAAGTAGGAGAATCTTTTGAAGATGCTTTTCAAGCGATTGTCAATTATTGTATCATGGCAATTATTCAATTGCGTCATCCTTCTGATTTCAATGATAATTTATCTCATGAAAGAGCGTTTAAGCTATACAAAGAAATTGAAAATGAAGCATTTGAATTAATGCAACGTAAAAATCACGATTACGGTGAGGCATGGAGAGATATGCGTGTGAGTTCATTGACCGATCTTATTTTGACGAAAGTGTTAAGAATCAAGCAAATTGAGGATAATAAAGGGAAAACGCTTGCAAGCGAGGGAGTTGAAGGGAATTATTTTGATATGCTGAATTATTCAATTTTTGCTTTAATTCATCTTGGTGGTGATTGTTAATGCTTTGTTAAAAGCAATTCGCGATTCTTGAATTTATCTAATTTTCAAAAAAAAATCCATGGAAAATCAAACAATCATTGATTCAAAACCATCAACTCCAGAAGTTTGGAAGGTTTATTTAAGTTGGTCGATTCGAGTCTTGATAGCGGCTCTTTTTCTTGTCTCCGCTTTCGCTAAAATATATCCAGATCCATCAATGCTGTTTAGTATTTCAAAGTTTGAATTTACTCAATTATATCCCATGGGATTTGGACGTGAATTTTCAGCTTTTCTTTCCCGTTTTTTAATTGGAATTGAATTTGCTCTCGGCTTTTTGATTCTTTTGCCTTTCAATCTTAAAAAAGTAGTAATTCCTTCAACAATTTTAATGTTAGCTTTTTTCTGTGTTCACCTTTCAATTGAAATTTTAACGGTTGGTAATAAAGGTAATTGTGGATGTTTTGGGAGTCTGCTGCCAATGACTCCTCTTCAGGCTCTTGTAAAAAATGTTCTTTCGATTGGTTTATTGGTTTTGCTTTATTTGAAATTTAATGATGTATTAAAATCTAGAAATAGTATTGTTACTGTTGGATCTTTGACTTTGGCATGCATTGCAACATTATTCATAATGATTCCAATGAAGTTCCAGTCTGAATCGAAAAAAAATGTTCCAGTAATTGAAGAGCCTAAAAAGGACATTCAGGTTGAAAGCGATACTTTAATCGATGAAAAAGAGCAAGTAAAAATTATTATAAAAGATACATCTAAGACGAAAAAAACCGAAGTTTTGGGCCCTAAAAAGAAAAAATCTGGTTTTTCAAAAATATTCCCAAAAATAGATGAAGGAAAAAAAGTTTTGTGCTTCTTCGCTCCCACTTGTGATCATTGCATGGCAACCGCCAAGGAATTAACGGAATTGAAACGTGCTAATCCAAACTTCCCAGATATTCAAATGATCTTTATGGATGAAGGACCTGAGGAAATTCCGGCATTTTTCAAATTTGCGGGCGCCGATTACCCTTTTTATGTGATGGATATCATCGAGTTTTGGCAAACAATTGGAAACGGACGCGAGACACCTGGTGTCGTTTATTTGTGGAATGGAAATGTACAGAAGTTCTATAGTGGTATTGACAAGGACAAATTCAATAAAGAAGAGTTCAAAAAAATCGTTCAATAAGGGTTTCTTGCAATTAAAAAAGCATTACATTAGTGAATGCGAAAAAAAATACTTGCCGCTAATTGGAAAATGAATTTGCTTCACAAAGAAGCTGTTGAATTATTTAAACAAATTTCCCAATACGCTGAAAATCAAAATGTACAGATTTACTCGCCATATCTATATTTGAGTGAATTGGCGTCAGAGGGTGTCGTTGATGTAGGAGCTCAAAATTTTTATTACGAAAATTCTGGGGCATATACTGGAGAGATTTCATTGGCTCAACTTGAAAGTTGTGGTGTTAAGCATGTTTTAATTGGTCATTCTGAGCGCAGACAGTTATTCAATGAAACAGATGAACTTTTAAAAAAGAAAGTAGATGCTGCTATTTCCAATGGTTTTAATATTATTTTTTGTTGTGGTGAGCCTTTGGGGATTCGACAGAAGAATGAACATGTAAAATTTGTTGTTAAGCAACTTAAAGATTCATTATTTCATGTCCCTTCGAAAAATTGGAATCAAATAGCTATCGCGTACGAACCAATATGGGCAATCGGAACAGGTTTGACTGCATCATGCGAACAAGCAGAGGATATGCATGCCAGCATCAGGCTAGGCGTAAAGGAAGAAATTGGAGATGAGGTTTCAGAATTACTTTCAATTCTTTATGGCGGAAGTTGTAACGAAAAGAACGCCAAAGAGTTGTTCTGTTGTGAAAACGTTGATGGTGGATTAATTGGAGGTGCTTCATTAAAGAACGATTCATTCAAAGAAATTTTTCGGGCATTGTATGATTTACATTGAAATTGAATTTAAATTATCTCAATTCACTCCTTGGAATGAGGTTTTTGTTGCCTATTTGTCTGAATTGGAATTTGAAAGTTTTCAGGAAGATAGTCCAAATTTGAGAGCTTATATTGCAGAGCATCATTTTGATAATTCCAAGTTTGAAAGTTTGATGACCGAACTTCGGTTGAACAAGGAACTTGAATTTTCTTATGAGTTGAATAAAATCCCCCAACAAAATTGGAATGCTGTTTGGGAATCACAATTCGAGCCAGTAATTATTGAAGATAAGCTTCGAATTATGGCACCTTTTCACGAAAAGACAGATTTCATTGGCCAAACAATTATTATTGAACCGAAAATGTCGTTCGGTACTGGGCATCATCAAACAACCTTTTTGATGTGTAAAAAAATGTTTGACTTGGATCTTAAAAATAAGGTCGTCTTAGATATGGGCTCTGGAACTGGGGTATTGGCTATACTAGCTGAAAAATTGGGAGCCATAGAAATCGAGGCATTTGACATAGAACCATGGTCTGTTGAAAATTGTGATGAGAATGCGATTAAGAATGAGTGTTCTAAAATCACGAGTTTGCTTGGTGATATTGAATTGGTTCAAGGGGAATACGACGTTGTTTTGGCGAATATCAATAAAAACGTATTGAAGCGCCAAATTCCATTTTATTCCAAGTTAATTCGTTCAAATGGCAAACTTTTATTAAGTGGTTTTTTCGTCAGTGATGGCGATGAAATTAAGGATTGCGCAATTGAAAATGGATTTGAATTTGTGAATTCCGATAACCGAGAAGGTTGGTCGATGCTTCACTTTACTAAAAAATAATTTATGAGAAAACTATTTATTTTGGGTTTTGTGTGTTTTTCTTTTTATTCATTTTCACAGCAGTTTTCGAATGAACGTGAAAAATTCGCAAAGGAATGGCAGAAAATTTTGGAAGATGCAGATGCGCAGGAATTTGCAAAAAAGGAGTTACCAAGATTTTTAAAATCACCAAAATTCACAGATAGTCATTTTTCCAAAATGGTTGAAGCTTGTAATTTTTTATATTCTAAAAAAGTTCCAGTATATCCCCAACTATTCCAATACATGCAATGTTGGGTCTATCAATCTGAAGGCAAATTTTCATCAAGTTTCAATTCAGAATGGAATAGTATTACCAAATCTTATTTGGATAAGGAGGAACAGCTCAATATTTTTCTCGAATTTTCCAACTCTTTATTTAAATATAGTGCATTGAGCAATCAAGGTGATTTCTTATGGTCATTTGAAAAAGGAAATTTATCGTGGAATACAGAGAAAAAGTTAACGATTAACTGTGAAAATGGTACATTGTCTTGCCGGGTCATTCGACGAAACGAAGTTGTAGATAGTATAATTGTTAACAAGACCTCTGGCGTTTACGATGTTTTTAAAAATAAGTGGGAGGGATCCAAAGGGGTGCTTACGTGGGAAAAAGTGAAGTTTGACAAAACTAAGACATTTGCTAATCTTAGGTCCTATCGATTCGAAATGAATTCAGCACAATTGAAAGTTGACACAGTTGAACTTACAACTCCTTATTTTACAACGCCAATTTTAGGAAAACTCCATGATAAAACTATTTTGGAATTGAATGAAGGGGAGCGTTCGCCACAATTTAATTCTTTTGAGAAAAGGCTAAAAATTCCTGAACTCAATGAAAATATTGATTATGATGGGGGTTTTACGTTGCAAGGAGAGAAGTTTATTGGGCAAGGAACGGAAGAAAAGCCTGCAAAAATCCTTTTGAAATTCAATGGAAAAGCAATTTTTGAGATTTCCGCATTAAATTTTGAGATGAATCCGCAAAAGGTAATCGCTCGCGATTCAAAAATGAAGTTAATGTATCCAAATGGTGATTCTTTGATCCAAACCGAATCTTATACAAACATTGATCTTATTAAGAAGGAACTTGTTGTTTCAGCCAAACAGGACAACAATCAATTTTTACCTTATTACGATTCCTATTTTAAAATTTATATTCACGCACCAACCATAAAATGGAGGATAAACAGCGCTATTCCGTATTTTACTTACGAGGAGGGAACAGCAATTGAACAACGTTTGGCTCGGATTGAATCCATTGATTTTTTTGATAGAGCCTTATTCCAAAAATACAAGGGAATGGGTAACTCGCATCCGTTTACACTAATTTCGAAAAAGGTTAAAGAAACGGGTAAGAAGCGAATGAAATTAACAGATTTCGCCAATGCTTTGGGACAAGTTGCAGAAAATGCGGAGATGCTTGCTGTTGAATTGGCTGGAGATGGTTTCATTCAATACAATGATCAAACAAAAATGATAATTGTTGAAGAAAAGCTTATTCATTTCAATAAAGCTAATTCAGGTGAAGGAGATTTTGATCAACTTAGAATCATTTGTGACTTTAGACCAATTAAAAACGCGATTGATAATAAAGATCAAGATTTGATTGCATACAATGAGGCTTTAACAACTAGAAGATCCCGTCAAGTCGCCTATGCGGCTATTGATATGAATAAGTTGAATATTCGATTTAATGAAGTTGAATCTGTTTTGCTATCAGCTGCTCAGAAAACGGAGTTATTTCTCGATTCTTCATTTATTGTAATGGAGAAAAATCGTGATTTACGATTTTGTGGATGGTTGGTATCTGGAAAAATGGAAATTCACACACCTCTTTCTAAATTTGATTATCAGTCATTTAAAATTAATATCCCATCCTCAGATTATGCTTTTCTTAGGGTAAATCCGTTGAGTCCGCAAGACGCCTCTCCGGGTGAAACAATTTCCATGATGAACTCCATAAGCAATTTTAAAGGTGAACTATTAATTGATAATCCAGAAAATCGATCAGGAAGAAATGGCAACAATGGTAGATTTCCGATTTTAAAGTCGATAGAGGAAACACAGGTTTTTTACAACCTCAAGGAAATAGTAAACGGCGCTTATGATAGTCTTAGGTTTTTTTATGCTCTAAAGCCTTTTGAAATAGATAGTTTGGATAATTTCAATGAAAAAAGTTTTCAACTATCTGGGAAACTGGTTTCAGGAGGAATATTTCCTGAATTAACTGAAAATCTTAAAATAATGAACGATTATTCTTTTGGATTTAGTACAATGGCTCCTGAGATTGGATATTCGTTTTATGGTACCGATACAAAATACAAAAACAAAATAATCTTATCCGGAAATGGACTTCAAGGTTCGGGAAGCATCGATTTTATTCATTCAAATTCTGTTTCAAACAAACTTACTTTTTTACCTGACTCCACAATTGGCTTGGCAAAGTTTTATAATAAACAAATTACTGTTGGAGTCAAATTCCCTGAGATCAAGTCCGAGCAAGCATACATTTGCTATCAGCCCAAAAACGAAATGATGAAAGTTTCGTCCTATCGTGAGACTCCATTGGAAGTTTTTGAACAACAGGCATTTATGTTGGGTGAGATTCGAATTAAAAAAGCAGGAACGACTGGTCGTGGCACTGTAGAGTTAAAGGATGCAACTTTAAAATCAGAGCTTTTCAATTTCACTGATTTAGAATTTGACTCACCGTCAAGTTCATTCTTCCTTCGAAATCGATTTAGTAAACAAGGTGAGAATCCCCTTTCTATTCAGTCAGATAGTTTGAAAGCTTTTGTTTCGTTTAAGGAACGAAAAGGTGATTTCACTTCAAGTGGAACAAAGCGAATCAAGTTTCCTCCAAATGAGTTCTATTGCCAAATGGATCGATTTTCTTGGTTTATGGATGGTGAATCAATCGATTTCGAAAAAGATAAAACGGGTGAAACAAGTTTTGAAAGCAGTGCTGGGCTTGTAAAAGAAAATTTCTTTTCATTGAAAAAAGAACAACAGTCTTTGAGTTTTAAATCCTTAAGTGCTAAATATGATTTAAAACAACAAGCTATTTTTTGTAGTAAAGTTGATTTTGTTGAAATTGGTGATGCGCGAATTTTCCCAGATAGTGGATTAATTGTAGTCCGTAAAGGAGCCGCAATTGATCCTTTAAAAAATGCGCAGATTGTTGCAAATGACGTTGGTGAATATCACCGCTTCATTGATGCCAATATTCAAATTTTTGGTAAAAATAAATTTGAAGGCGTTTGTAAATTCCCTTATCGGGACAAGGATAATAATGTTACCATAATTCCAATGAAATCGATAAAAGGTGAAAGAAATTTAACCGTAGCAATTGGTGAAATTTCAGAAAAGGATAATTTCAAACTAAGCAAACAATTTGATTATTATGGAAAAATTGATGTATATTCGAATAATAAAGGCTTAGTGCTTGATGGATCTGCGCGATTAATCCATCCGTGCAAATATGATCGTTCTTGGATGAAATTTAAGGATACAATTGATGCCAAAAATGTTCAAATACCAATTGCAGAAAAAGTAGTGAATGCGAAAAATGAACGATTAGCTGTTGGCTTTCTTTGGCGTGATACACCGAAAATGGATAGTTTGAGGATTTATCCAGCCTTTTTGTCTAAGCAGGAAGGTATTAATGATCCGTATTTATTCTCTGCAAATGGATATATTCAGTTTAATGACCGAGCCAATGAATTTCAAATCGGTTCGAAAGATCGACTCAATAAAAAGGATTCTTTATCGAATTTGCTAACACTTCACTTAGGAACATGTTTTTTAACGGGATTTGGTGATATCAATCTTGGAGTAAATTACGGAGAAGTAAAAATAGATGGTTATGGCAAGGTAGAGTATAATACGGAGGATCAAAAAACCAATATTTCTATGAATGCACGGGTTTCAATGCCAGTTTCGAAAGATGTAATTGAGAGTTTAGGTAACAAGTTGAAAGTAGTCGAGGAATTTCCTGAACTTGATCTAAAGAAACCGAGCTACGGATTGCAATTTAATTTTGCTCGATGGATTGGAAATGACAAAGCGGAGGATGTTTTCAAAGATTACGATGAAGATAAGTTGAAGAAAATGCCTGATGGATTGGATCAAACTTTCGTTTTGGCTGGTCTGCAATTGGAGTCGTTTGGAACTTCTAAAGGAGGAGGTAGAAAAGTGGAAAAAGGATTGATATCAAGGCAAAAGCAAGTAGGTTTGGTTAGTGTGAACGGTTCACCAGTTCTTAAAATGGTCGATCTTCAAATGTTTTTTAATCAAACGTATTCGGATGAGTCTGGTCAAAGTTTTTATTGGAATTTTTCAACTCCATCTGAAAAGAAATATTTTATGTATTACGGTTTAGATAAAAAAGACGGGGATTTGGGCTTTTATTCGAATGATGAAAGCTTCAAAAAAACCATTACTGACATTAAACCTGATAAAAGAAAGACGAAAAATTTTAAATTTGACTTGATAGACGATGCCAATGCATTAAATTTATTGGCAAAATTTAATGGTTACTTCTTATACAGATAGACTATGCTGCTAATTGGTTTAACACTATTAGGTTATTTAATTGGTTCGATTCCAACTGCTATTTGGCTTGGTAAGAGATTACACGGAATCGATATTCGTGAACACGGAAGTAAAAATGCCGGAGCTACTAACACTTTTCGTGTGTTTGGTAAAAAGTTGGGTTGGATTGTTTTAATTATCGATATTCTTAAAGGAACGATAGCGGCATCTCTGCCACTTTTTTTTGGAGCGTTTTTCATTGGTTATAAGGATGAACAGTTAATTCTTCAACTTACAACGGCATTTGCGGCAGTTTTTGGTCATGTTTTTCCAATTTTTGCAGATTTTAGAGGAGGGAAAGGTGTTGCAACATCTTTAGGAATTGTAATTGGAATAAATCCGATGGCTGCAGGAATTTGTCTTCTAATTTTTTTATTCATTTTTCTGACATCTCGATTTGTTTCGCTTGGTGCCATTTGCGCATCTCTCTTGTTCCCGATAGTAAGTTACTATGTTGTTGGTGATGATACGCGAATCATGATCATCTTCACAATTGTTCTTTCTTCTTTAGTGATTGTGGCTCACCGAAAAAAT
>JBMLTP010000093.1:0-5508 GCA_049239885.1 Crocinitomicaceae bacterium | reverse complement strand
GTCTAGCGCTGGGAAAAAGCACTTACCCTTCTTCGGTTTGAATCTGAAATTTTAAAAACTCGCTACGCTCAAACAGTTCAAAATTTCTACGATTCTTCACCGAGTGGGTCCCAAGTGATTTTTCCAATGCGCGGATTATGGGAATAGTATTTATTTTTCACGCAACAACTCATATCGAAGTAAAGTTACACTTCCTCCTTTTGCCTGTCCGCCGACAGGTGGAAAGGGGGATTGAGGGGGATGACAATATTTTTTACTTCGGAAAATGAAATAATCAGAAATGATTTTTAGCTGTCAACCCTCTTAATCTCCCCTCGAGGGGAGAAACTTAATTTTCTCTTCGTTAAGAAAAAAATATTATTGCTTCCAACCCAACTTTCATGAAGCATTAACGCAGTTTTGACTGAAGTTGCGGTTCGCGGAGACGAATGTTGGAGCAATAGAACCATAGCACGAAAGGAAAAAACTAGTGTTCCGAAGGAAATGCCTTATGAAAGTTGAAATGCAGTTTTTTGTTACTTTTTTTCTGCTTCGGCAAAAAAAGTAAGAAGATCAATCCTCTACAAACAAGATGTAATTATTCTTTTTACCCTTCCCTAGAAGAACATATTTGTTATTGATCAAGTGTTCTTCTATTAGGACAAATTGCTCATCTACTTTTTCCTTGTTAACTGAAATGGCATTTGCTTTCAATTCACGACGAGCCTCGCTGTTGGAAGGTAAGAATCCTGTTTTTCCTGAAAGGGCATCAATAATTCCTAATCCGGAAGAGATTTCTGATCTTGAAATTTTAAATCTCGGAACCCCATCAAAAATTTGGAAAAAGTCTTGTTCACTCAATCGTTTTAGATCATCTGATGTCGATTTCCCAAACAAAATATTACTTGCTGCGATTGCGGCTTTCAATGCTTCTTTTCCGTGAACACGCGTTGTGATATCTTCAGCTAAAGCTTTTTGAAGTGCTCGTAAATGTGGGGCTTCAGCATGTTGCCGTTCTAGTTCTTCAATTTCACTTTTCGATTTCAACGTAAAGATGCGAATGAAATTACCAGCATCTTCATCGGCTGCATTTAACCAATATTGATAGAATTGGTAAGGCGAGGTTTTATTGGCATCCAGCCAAACATTTCCTCCTTCGGTTTTCCCGAATTTCGTTCCGTCCGCTTTTTTAATCAAAGGAGTTGTAACGGCGTATGCTTCTCCACCACCTTTTCTTCGAATCAATTCTGTTCCTGTAACGATATTACCCCATTGATCGGAACCTCCCAATTGAACTATGCAGTTTTTATGTTGATTCAAATAATAGAAATCATAGCCTTGCACCAACTGATAAGAAAATTCGGTAAACGACATTCCCGTTTCTAGTCGTGACTTCACGGAATCTTTCGCCATCATGTAGTTGACGGAAATATGTTTACCAACGTCTCGAATAAAATCTAAGAACGACATGTTTTGAAACCAATCGAAATTGTTGACCATTTCGGCAGCATTTTCTCCTTCAAAATCGAGGAATTTCTCCAATTGAGCTTTCACACATTGCACGTTGTGACGAAGTGTTTCTTCGTCCAACAGATTTCGTTCTTGTGATTTTCCAGAAGGATCTCCAACCATTCCAGTGGCACCACCAACCAATGCAACAGGCTTGTGTCCGGATCGCTGGAAATGAACCAACGTCATGATTTGAACCAAACTTCCAATGTGCAAGGAATCTGCCGTAGGATCAAAACCGATATAGCCGCTAGACGATTGCTTTAATAAAGCTTCTTCCGTTCCAGGCATGATATCGTGAATCATTCCCCTCCATTTCAATTCTTCGATAAAATTCGTTGGCATCTTATTTTGTTAATTCTTTGAAGACTTCTTCGAGTGTTTTTTGTTCGATTTTCAAGGTTAGAACTAGCCAGTTTTCCTTTTGGGCGTATTGCGCGATCTCAAGGCGTAAATCAACCTCGTCGATTGTTTCAAGCAACCAACCTTCTTTCACTTGTTCTATTTTTCGAACGTGTGGAATTTTTGTCAATTGAGACTTGGAAAGTTTCTTATCGAATTCCACATAAACCGTTTGGTGAGCATCCTCTTTTTGTAGATTCCCGGCCTTATCATCCGCAACGATTTGACCTTTGGAAATAATAACAATTCGATCGCAAATCGCTTCCACCTCTTGCATGATGTGGGTAGAAAGCATAACCGTTTTTTGCTTACCGATTCGTTTGATAAGATCTCGAATTTCAACCAACTGATTGGGGTCTAATCCGGTGGTAGGTTCATCTAAAATCAATACTTCCGGGTCGTGGATAATGGCTTGTGCTAAACCAACACGCTGACGATACCCTTTGGAAAGTGCTCCTATTTTTTTATTTTGTTCGACTTCCAGACCAACCGTTTGAATCATTTCTGAAACCCTTGCCTTTAAGTTTTTTACCTTGTAAATTCTACCCACAAACTCCAAATATTCACGCACATACATGTCCGTATAAAGTGGGTTGTGTTCAGGGAGATAACCGATGATCTGACGTGTTTTTAGGTTGTCAACATCCACTTTCATACCACTGATGAATACTTCGCCAGAAGAAGCAGGAATGTAGCCTGTCATGATTTTCATTGTGGTTGACTTTCCGGCACCATTTGGTCCGATAAAAGCGACAATCTCACCTTTTTTCACGTTGAAACTTACATCCCGAACAGCGGCTTGTTCTCCGTAATACTTGAATAAATTTTTTACTTCAATTGACATGCGTTGCGAAGTTAATAAAAATAAGAACGGAAGCTTAATCTTCGGTTTTTGTATTTGAAAAAAGAGCGTAGAACAAGGAAAAATAGGTTATCCCCATTTGAGTTTCAAGCGTATCTTCGAATAAGAACGTGACGGCTGCAATCGTAATAAACAAAAGACCTAATAAATTCTTGCTATTCCATTGTTGCCTGAAAAAAGCCAGTTGCATAAAGACAAAATAACACAACCCTAAAATTCCGAATGTCATCCAAAACGTAAGGTAAGAATTATGCGCTCGAAGTCTTCTATCCTCGTTTAATGGTGAATTGCGTTTGACATACATTGTTTGAATTTCGTCATTAATGTCTCCTGTTCCAACTCCAAAAATCCAATTTTCTTTGATTATCGCACGTGCATTTTTCCAATATTCGATTCGTTCTAAAATGGAATGACCGTTTGGATTCAATGAATTGTGTAATTGGTACCTTACTCCAAACAAGCGCGCACCCAACCCACTTTTAGTTTCACGAATATCAGCGAATCCCTTTTGAATGAACTCAATATCTTGTTCAGATAATTTATTCACCCCATCTCCGCGAACAGGCAAGTTCTTGGAAATTAAATAACGTTCTAGGGTTTGTGATAAATGTTGTTTGCGTAAATCCAGGCTATCATATGGAATTTTAGAACGTTTGTTCCACTCGGTTTTCAGGGAAACATAATTTTCAGGAAAGGCACTCCTTGATTCAATGGGTCGCTTGAGGTAAAAAATCAATCCTACAATAAGCAAAATTGTAGAAAGTCCTATTCCGCCGAGCCAAACAAACTTTTTCTGATGAAAAAGCTTCCAAAAAATCAGACCAAAAACAACAAGCACTAGAGAAATAATTCCCGATAAAACTTGGCTGTAATAGGTGTAGAAAGCAAACCAAATTGCCACTGAAAATAAGAACCATTTATAGTTCGGTAAGGCTGTTTTTAAGTGATAACAGACCGCTACTCCTAATCCAATTAATATTCCATAACGGATGTGCGATCCAAAACGGGACATTTCACGAATATCGATGAGGTTAAATTGATCCGAGAAAAAGGTGTAGACAATGAAATTAAAAAATGAAGTAAGAACCAACGTCGAAATGAACGCTAACAACAATAAATTGAATTGTTCCTTATTTGGCAAAGGGCGTGAGAAGATAATAATTGAGATGATCCCAAGCGAACTTTTCTGACGTAACTCATTCAACCCGTAATCCCCGTTTTGAGTCCAAAACAATCCAATAACATGGAGCAAGTAAAACCCAAAAATGATTAGGAAAAATTTATTTTCTTTAAGCCGAGTAAGTTTTTCTTTCAGATTTCCCTCCAAGAAAAAGTTCAATCCACCGAGTAAAAGTCCCATCGACATAAGGAACTTGCTACAGCAAAGTCCCACCAATAAAACCAATAAGACGAAAAAGTGAAAGTTGGAATGAAATTTCTCGCCGAAGAATCGATTTAACATAAGAATGAAACGGCTATTTCTTCAAAATAGTGTTGTACTCTTTCGAATTTCCAAGCACGTCTTTCGCTTTTAGCAAAACATTGTCATAACGAAACGAATTGATGGTTCTTCCCTTTTGAAAATAATAGCGCGATACGATTTCATTTTCGAGCATTTGCGAAATTTCTTCTTTAAACTTATCTAAATCACGTGATTTTGAAGGTGTAACTTTAGTCATCATTGCTTCATATTCACTTTTAACCTCGTTGAAATAACCTTCTTTTTCAGCTGTTTCCTTCATTTTTTTCAAAGCTTCTTCGCTAGCTGTGGTGTAATTGAATTCGTCCTTCAAGGCAAATGCTTTAAATTCTTCGTATTGAGAATCGGACAATTTAAACTCCTCAGGTTTAGAAATCGTGTTGTTTTTAGAATTGAATTCTGTGGCGTAATTGAAAATCAAATTTTTAGTCAACAACATGGCAGAAAGTCGACTCAAATCCTCCAATTCTACTTTTACATCCGGCTCGATACCTCGACCATCAATGACTTTACGTCCATTTTTCGTTTGAAAGGATTTCACTAGTGAATCTGCTATTTCTTTCGGTTTTTCACCTGTTTCTTTGTCATAATATTCAAGTCGTTGCACACATCTTCCAGATGGCGTATAATATTTTGCGATAGTAACCTTGATTTTGGAACCGTACTTCATGTCGTAAGTCCGTTGAACCAATCCTTTTCCGTAACTCGTTTGACCAAGAACCACCGCACGATCCAAATCTTGTAAACTTCCTGCAACGATTTCACTCGCAGATGCTGAACCTCCATCCACTAATACAGCTAAAGGAATTTCTGTATCGATAGGTTCTTCCAAGGTTGTGTAAACTCTGTTTTCTTCCTTGACACGACCTTTTGTGGAAACGACTACTGTGTTTTTAGGAACGAAGAAATTCACGATTTTTACTGCCTCAATGAGTAATCCGCCTCCGTTATCACGCAGATCCAACACCAACTTGCTCATGCCTTCTTTTTTCAATTTTTCAATAGCTGATCGAACATCACTTGCAGCGGTTTGCGTAAAAGAATTCAATTTCACATAACCAATTTCCTTGTCGACCATTCCGAAATAAGGAACGTCGGGTAATTTGATTTCATCTCGTGTAATGGAAATTGTTTTTTTACCTTCATTCAGACGCTCAACTTCGACCTTAATCGTAGTTCCTTTTGGGCCTTTCAAAGCAGTTGAAACCTCATCGGATGACTTTTTATGCATATCCTTCCCGTCAATTGAAATGATTTTATCGCCTGCTTTCAAGCC
>JBMLTP010000092.1:0-15006 GCA_049239885.1 Crocinitomicaceae bacterium | reverse complement strand
ATGTGGGTTGAAATTAAATTTATCTTTTTGATCCAATTCGATTCGGTAAACTAAATCAACGCGATCACCAACCTCAGCCACTTTTTTAGAAATACTTGCCTGTGGCTGCTGAGAAAGCAAAGTCCAAGGTAAAATCAATAGCAAAAGTAAAAAATACCTCATCTTCGACTTTTGAATAATTGAACTAAAGGTGGAACGATGTTTTGCTCCGTATCAATGAACACGTGATCGATTCCTGAGCGCTTGAATTCGTCAGACAAGCTACTTTCTCGAAACTCGAATTCGTTCTTAAAAAGTTGTTGCGTTGACTCGGAACCGGCATTCACCCATGTTGTTTCGTTCGTCTCTGAATTAAAAAACTGAATCCACCCTGAAAGTGGAATTTTCTGCTCCGAACGGTCGTTGACTTTGATCGCCACGAGGTCGTGGTGTTTCTTCGTTCGTTTGGCATCTTCCATAAACGGATTTTCACACTCAAAATCACTGATTAAAAAACTAATGCTTCTTTTTTTGTGGGTGTTTCTCAAGAATTTCAATGCTTCAGTTAAATTCGTTCCTTGGCTTTTTGCTTCAAATTCAATGAGTTGTCTTAAAATCAATAAAATGTGTTCTCTGCCTTTTTTAGGAGAAATGTATAATTCAATTTGATCTGAAAACAAGATTGCTCCTACTTTATCATTATTTGCCAAAGCTGAAAATGCGAGTGTGGCTGCAATTTCAATTTGTCGTTGCTTTTTGGAACGCAATTCAAATCCAAATTGCGAAGAACCTGAAATATCGACTAAAAGCATAACGGTCAATTCGCGTTCTTCTTCGAATACTTTTACGAAAGGAGAATTGTAACGAGCGGTAACATTCCAATCAATTGTTCTGATTTCATCACCGATTTGATAGTCACGAACTTCACTAAATGCCATTCCTCGTCCTTTGAAAGCAGACTTATATTGACCGGAAAAAACCTGTTTTGTTAAACCTTTGGTTTTTATATCCAGCGTTCGAATGGACTTGATGAGTTCGGCCGTATTCACGATTCAGTTATGGAACTTCAACTTGCGAAACAATCTTTTCAATGATGTCTTTGGATGTCAGATTTTCAGCCTCCGCTTCATAGGTAATGCCAATTCGATGTTGTAAAACGTCAACCGCGACCGAACGAATATCATCCGGAACAACGAACGCACGACCTTGAAGAAACGCAAACGATTTCGCTGCCAAAGCCAAATTGATGCTTCCCCTGGGAGAAGAACCAAATGCCAACATATTAGCGTAATTACTCAGTCCAACAGAAGTAGGATTCCGAGTTGCGAAAATGATATCGACGATGTATTGTTCGATTTTCTCATCCAAATAAACTCTTCTTGCCAACTCGCGCAAACGAATAATATCCTCTGTTTTTAGGATTTGTTTTGGTTTGTGCAAACCTTCCGGACGAATGTTGGTTCGAACGATTTGACGCTCTTCCTCTTTCGTTGGATAACCCAAGGAAACTTTTAACATAAAACGATCGACTTGTGCTTCTGGCAATGGATAGGTTCCTTCTTGTTCAATGGGATTTTGTGTAGCCAAAACTAGAAAGGGATCCGGTAATTTGAATGTCTCTTCACCAATGGTAATTTGTCGTTCCTGCATCGCTTCCAATAAGGCACTTTGTACTTTCGCAGGAGCTCGATTGATTTCATCTGCTAAAACAAAAGAAGCGAAAACGGGACCTTTTTTCACTGCAAAGGATTCCGATTTTTGATGGTAAACCATCGTCCCAGTTAAATCCGCAGGAAGTAAATCCGGAGTAAATTGAATGCGATTAAACGATCCATCAATGGCATCAGAAAGTGTTTTTATAGCCAACGTTTTAGCAAGGCCTGGAACTCCCTCCAATAAAATATGTCCATTGGATAAAAGTGCGATTAGCAAGGAGTCAAGCATTTTGTGCTGACCAATAATCGTTTTAGAAATTTCAGCTTTTAATGTTTCAATTCCGACTAATTCGATTTTAATTTCTTCACTTAATTTACGAAGTGCTTCCGCCGGATTGACAGCGTTGGATGGGTTTTCAAACATAAAAGTTAATTGATGAAGAACAAAGTTGTCAAAGTTTGGTCGGAAACACTTGTTTTTGCTGTTAATTCTTGTTAATCTTGTCAGCATCAATACTATGGAAAAACGAACGTGCCCCGAATGTGGAATAAAAGTCTCCGGTAGAAAAGACAAAGTTTTTTGCTCCGATTATTGCAGAAATACCTTCAACAATCGCCAAAACGAAGATGCAAATGCAACGGTTCGTAAAATAAACGCGATTCTCCGTAAAAACCGACGAATTTTAGCTGCATTGAATCCAAACGGAAAGAAAACGGTTGATGGAATTACACTCGCTGAACAAGGTTTCAACTTTCATTATTTCACAAACATTTATAAAACTCAAAAAGGCGCTCAGTATTTTTTCTGCTACGATTATGGTTATTTGAAATTGGAAAATGATCAGTACATGCTGGTGCAAAAGCAGGATTATGTGAGGTGAGGATGAGAGTGAATTATTCAATTAGTTAATGACATATAGAAAAAGAAATATCAAAATTTATTTTATAATTTCTTTAATACCAAAATAGGCGTTTTATCTTTTTGCACGTTACATGCATTCTCTAATTACATGCATTCTCTAATACTTTTCTTGCCGATTGGCAACTATCAGCAGTCCATGTTTTTCAATCTTTGGCAGTGGTGTCTCCGCTCATTTTTAGATAAATAATTAATTTTTATATTTGTTTTCTAAAAATCTTTCATGAAACTATCAATCGCGTCGAAAAAGATAAGTTTATTAATTTTTGTATTATCCATAATTGGACATGCTTCATCTCAAATATCGAATTTGGAGGCTCTTGTATCAAAAAATGACAAATGTGTTCTGAAAATTATTACACTTGACGAAAATGGTGATGATTACGCCCAAGGTTCAGGTGTTCTTATTGATTCCAAAGGAACAGGTATTACTAATTTTCATGTTCTTGAAGGTGCCAAAAATGCATATGCAATTAACCATAAAGGTGAAAGAATTAAAATTGAAAAGATAATTGATTTTTCAATGAACTATGATTTAGTTAAATTTCAATTAATAAATATGAATTCTACCATTTTCCCTAAGGTTAGTTTGAACTTTGGTAAAAATTCCAAAGGTGCTTCTGTTTTCTCAATAGGATACCCGAGAGCTTTTGACATAAGTGGTGGTAGTACTGTGAGTCAAGGAATTATTTCCGGCATTAGGAAGGATGAAGCGCTTCCCGGTCAAGGAGAAGTTGATTCATTGATTCAAACAACAGCTCAAATAACCCATGGTAGTAGTGGAGGAGGACTTTTTGATAGTAAAGGAAATTTAATAGGTATTACGCAAGGCAGTTTTATTGTTGATGTGGAAGACCTACATGCAAATTTAAATAAAGCAATACCGATTAAATATCTAAAATCTTTAAAAAGAAAGCTTAATTTCTCTTTTGATCAATTTTTAACTGAATGTGCTAAAAGCAGTTTATTTGCTCAAGGAGTAATCGCATATAATCAACATGATTATGGCAATTCATATGATTTACTTCAAAAATATCAAGATTTAAATGAGTTACATTTATTGGATCCTGAGGTTTGGTACTTAAAGGGCAACTGCGCCTTTCATATCGGAAGAAAAATAAACGATGAAAAGGTTTTAAACTTGGCATTAAAAAACTATTTCGAAGCACTTAGCTTGGATTCTATGAGTGTAAATGTTCGTAGTTTTATGGCACTTACTTTTGAACAGCTGCATCAAATGGAATATGCCTTTGAGGTTGCCAAAGAAGGTTATAATATTAATCCAAATAATGCTTTTTGCAATTACGTGCTAGGGAAATTGTATAACGTGTCACAAAAGCGAGAATTGGCAGTTGACTATTTCACAAAGGCAATTAATTTATTTGAAGAGAAAAAAACTGACCTAGAAAGTTTAGCTCAATGGTATCTAGAAAGGGCTATTGCAAATGGATGGTTGAAAAATGATTACAATGCCGAACAAGACTTTAAGAAATGTCTTATTTTATCTGGCGATAAGATTTCGCAACCGCTTCTTGATGGATTGTTTTGGTACGGAAATTTCCTAGCAATTAGAAAAAGGAAGTCTGAGTCTTGCTTGCAATTTAATAAATTGAAGTTTTTGCAACCGAACTATAAAACGGATGGGACAACTATTGATGAAATGATAGAAATGGCTGACTGTAATTGAAGTTAATTTTCAAAATTAAAAGTCAGCACAATTGTATTCTACTCCTTCATCATCCCAACACTTTTCTGAAATAAAAAAGCCGTTTAAGTATAAAATTTCTTGTGCTTTTTTGCCATTTTCGTAATAACTAATGTCATACCCATTTTGTTTGCCATTTTTGTAATTTATTTCCCCTTCTAAAATTCCATTTTCGAACCATCGAATTGATTTACCATCATATTCTCCCTTAATCTTGAAATACTCCCATTTTGGTTTTCCACTATTGTACCATCCTTTACTAATCCCATTCTCCTTACCGTTCAAATATGTTTGCTCATACTCTTTTTGACCATCCTCATAATAAACTGTCAATACTCCATTTCCATCTTTTAAAAAAGCACTTCCTAAACTTTCTCCTTTTGAAGAAAAATAACGCTGCCAACCGATTCTTAGTCCATTGTTATAATTAGTCTCAGACTTTAATTGTCCATTTTCATACCATTCTTTAATTTGTCCATCTTGATTACCTAAAATGAATTTACCTTCAAATTCAATTTGTCCATTTTCATACCAGCTTCGTGACATTCCATCCAATTTTCTATTTACTTGAAAATCATCCATCTTTAATTGCCCATTTTTATACCACCACTTGCAACTGCCATTTTCTTTTCCGTTTTCAACATTAATCTCCAGTTCCATTTGCCCATTATCATAAATTGAATACACGATTCCAGTCACAGGTTGCTTATCTTTAAGGATATAAACAGTTTCATTGGTATTGAAATCAAAGATGTTAGTTTCACTTGCTAAAATTTTAACTTGTGCAAACGTGAATATAGGAGCAAATAATAAAAAACAAAGGTTTATCCTTTTCATAGCATTTTAATCTAAATTATAATTCTCTTTCAAATATATTATTTCTTTTCGTTTAATTGCATATTGGCTTTTCTGCGGAATTTTCGACTTTTGAGATCAATTCTTTTAATTATTGAAATAAAAAACATGATATTTAGGTAACGATATTCGTTCATTCAAATTAGAGAAATACGATTAAAATAAAATTTTTAGATAGCCGAGATAGAAATATTCATATTCTTCAGAAGGTCATTGTACAAAAAACCAACAACTTCGCCAAAACAAAAACCCCTTATCTTTGCAACAAAAAACGGAAATGCGTAAAATTTTTAAAAGCAGGTGGTTTAAGATTCCATTTAACATTTTACTGTATGGATTCTCTGCTTATGGCTTTTTCTTGACGATGACCTATTTCGCGATGAAGTTCAAATTGACGAATGAAGCTGGTTCAATAGATTCTAATAACCGCTATTTTCAGGACATGCACGACAAATACAATCAATCTTTCAAGGTGGATAGCGTTTCTATGATGAGTCACCGATATGAAGTTTTGAATCGCATTTTGCTTTTGGACGAATATTATCCTAAAAATGCTCAATACATTCTTGAGGCCTATCAAAATTCGAAAGATGAAAAAATTGCGTTGCAAATGCTTGATGCTGTTGACCTTCGCTTGAGAGATAATTCAGATTATAGGTCTGGAATTCAAGAGCTTCGAGAAAAAAGATTGAAAAAAAATAAAACTACAGGCTTAAGTGTTTTTGAGTGGATGAACATTGAAGAATGGAAAGCATTTCGTATTGCTGTTCAAAAGGATAAAAAGTGGATTGATTCAGCTGCGCATGCATCAGGAGTTGAGGCACGGCTTATCGTTGCTTGTTTGGCCGGAGAGCAAATTCGGTTATTTAACTCAAAACGTGAATCTTACAAACGTTATATTGGACCGCTGAAAGTATTAGTCTTGGAAAATAATCTTTCCTATGGTGTAACCGGAATCAAGGAAAACACGGCTATAAAAATTGAAAACTACCTAAGAGACTCAACAAGTGTTTTTTACACAGGAAACAAATTCGCTCATCTGTTGGATTATGACACAACCAATAACTTTTCGAATAATATTAACGGAGAAATGAATACTCGTTTGAAACGCTTGGTTCAATTCAATAATCACTATTATTCTTACTTGTATGCGGCGCTCTTTGTGAAGCAAATTAAAATGCAATGGCAACGAGCAGGATTTCCTATCGACAATCGTCCGGAGATTTTGGCTTCACTTTTTAATTTGGGATACGCAAAATCAAAACCGAAGAAAAACCCAAGTGTTGGTGGATCGGAATACGAAGTAGGAAATTCAAAATACACCTTTGGTTCAATCGCTTTTGAGTTTTATTATTCAGGTGAACTAGCGGATGTTTTTCCATATGAAAAATCGCGTTTTGATTGTTACGAATAGTTTGAATCAAAAAAACATTTTGGATGAAAGATAAAAACTAAATATAACTATTACGCTAAAAAGAAAATTGAATATGAAAAGCTGAATACGTTTTGTTTTTTGATTTTTATCATTTTGACCAGGTGGATTGTTGAATCCCCCAAAAAATATGAAGCAACAAATTACGTGAATTATTGGCATCGCGATAAACATACCATAAGGTTCTCTAACAGGGTAAATCAACCCATCTTGTAGTTTTATCTCTACATTCTCTTTTCTCCATTTTGTATAAAAAATAGTGATTTTATCTCCTTTATTTATTCTTTCGCCAACCACTTGAGGCACAGACAATTGCCTATTACCCGATTCTTTTTTTTCTCGCGCTAATTCGATATTGAAAAAGTATTCTACGTAAGTTTTATTATCTCTTGTCGTATTTTGAATAACTTGTTCTTTCGATTCACAAGTCTCGACAGTTGAATTATACCCTAAAAAAGGTTCAATTACATAAGTAGGGATAAGTAATAAAGAGGTAATTCCCATTGTTAACTTCCATTTAAAACTGAAGAAAATCGATTCGATAAATGTTGTTTTTACAGGCTCAACATATTCTATCTCGACATCAGGAGTCTTTTCTTGCCCGAACTCTTTTGGGGCAAGTTGCGATTTATTTTTAAAAGCCTCTAGCTGAGAAGAACTAATACAAATGACAGGACTATAATCATCTTTTACTTTCGAAACTTTACCATTCGATTCTGTGCATTTAACCAAATCAAAGTTCAACGTATTTGAATTCATGCAACTTTCACATGCATGAAAATTAACAAGTATATGATTTTGGTCTAGATTTTCAGCAATTGGTAAATCAAGAAGTTTATTTACATTACGTTCAGCAATTTCCTGCAACTGTTCAAGGTTTTCATAAACTAGATGTAATTTAAAATCTTTTTCAGTTGTCCACTTGTTACAGTCCTCGCAAAAAACATATTCTTGAAGCCCTAGATGACAAAGAAATGGAACAAGGACGAAACCAATTAATTCCGAAATCCAATAGAATGTATTCCATCCAGGACTAGAAATAAACATAGATTTAAAACTTGCAATAAGCTCATTGGAATTTAATATTAATTCTAAAATCGCATTTATATCAAACGAGTCAAATAATTTGTAAAATATACAAAAAACCCATGATAAATAAAACGCTAATATTGTCGATACGATGTAAAATAATAGTTTAACCCTATTATTTCTGCATTTTGACAATTGAGCTGTGCCCATTTGAACAAATGCCAAAAAAAATGCAAACACACAAAAAATAAAAATCTTGATCGCTGCTCCAATTAGTGACAATGAGAAATAGGATAAGGAAAGCCCGTACAAATAGCTCAATATTGGAATTAAGACTATTCCTGAAATTGGTCCCAAAAGCCAAATTGATCCTATTTTCCCTGATTTTACATAAATTTCATTCATCTTTTATTTTTTTGATTTACCTAAAATAATAAAATCAAACTAACTTTAGTGTAACGTTTTTCAAAATTGACATTATAGTCGCTTCAAAAACTTAAATAAATTTAATTTATGGCCGAAAAAAACCACATCCTATGTCCGAAATGCGGGACGAGTATCAACGTGAACGACATCATAACACATCAACTTGAAGAGGAGATTCGCTCGAAATATCAAACAGAACTTCTTGAGGAACAACAAAAGGTATTGGATCAATTGGAACTTATTCAAAAGGAAAAAGAAGAAATTGAGTTAACCAAAAAACGCGAAAAAGAACTTTTTCAGGAGAAATTAGATGAAAAATTGAAGGAAGAACGACGTTTAATCGAGGAAAAAGTCAAAAATAAACTTTCTGAGGAACAAGCCGAACAATTCCAAAAGTTACAAGAAGAATTAAACGAAAAAACGAAGAAAATCAGTGAGTTGAATGTTGCCAAGGCTGAAATTGAAAAGTTAAAGCGAGAAAACGCAGAGGCAAAATCATTGGCTGAATTGGAGGCCCAAAAAAAACTGAATGAAGTTCTAAATGAAGAAAAAGTAAAAATTAAACGTGCAGCTGAAGAAGAAAACGAATTAAAGATAAAAGAGCTACAGAAAAAATTGGATGACCAAAAACAGCTTACTGAAGAGATGAAGCGCAAACAAGAACAAGGGTCCATGCAGTTGCAAGGAGAAGTTCAAGAATTGGCAATCGAAGAATGGTTAGAAGCCCAGTTTCCGCTCGACAGCATCGACGAGATTAAAAAAGGAGCTCGTGGCGGCGATTGCATTCAAATCGTAAACACGCGCGAAGCTCAAAACTGCGGTAAAATTTATTACGAAAGTAAGCGCACCAAGGATTTTTCAGCCGGATGGATTGAAAAGCTCAAAGGCGACATGCGCGAAAAAGATGCCGATATCGGTGTTATCGTAACCGAGGTTATGCCAACCGGAATGGAGCGCATGGGCATGAAAGATGGAATTTACATATGCTCCTACGAAGAATTCAAAGCGCTAAGTGGCGTTTTACGAGAAACCATCATTCAAGTCAACAATGCGCTCGGCTCACAGGTCAACAAAGGCGACAAAATGCAAATGCTTTACGATTATTTGACAAGCAATAGTTTTCGCATGTCCATTGAGGCTATCGTTGAAGGATTTAAAGCTATGAAGGATGGATTAGAAACCGAAAAACGATCCATGCACCGCATCTGGAAGGAGCGTGAAAAACAACTCGAAAAAGTTATTTACAACACAATAGAAATGCATGCCTCCATTCGCGGAATTGCGGGAAATGCGATTCAAGCTGTTCAAGCACTAGAGTTACCGGGTGAGGAAAACGAGGAGGAGGAATGAGTTGAAAGTTTGTGAGTTAAGAACGCAAAGTTAAGAGATAAAAAGCTGAATTAAATGGCGTTTGAAAAACTTAACTTTTATCTCTTAACCCTTAACTCTTAACTTTATTTATCATGATTACAATTAAAAATAAATCCTACTCAGGCTCCAACAACCGCAAAAGTTTAATAGATTTTGAAATCCCAGAAAATTTCAATGAAGAAATCATAGTTTTCGTTCACGGATTTATGGGTTTCAAAGATTGGGGAGCATGGAATTTAGTCCAAGATTTTTTCACAAAACAAGGCTTTGGATTTTGCAAGTTCAATCTTTCACACAACGGAGGAACCATCGAAAATGGAATCGATTTCCCGGATGAAGAAGCTTTCGGTTTAAATACCTACTCAAAGGAATTGAACGATGTTATTTCAGTTCTGAATTGGATTGACTCCCAAAACACTTCCTATCAAAAGATTCATTTGATAGGTCATTCACGTGGTGGTGGAATTGCACTGCTAGCTGCTAACATGGATACTCGAATTTCAAGCGTAACTTCATGGGCAGGAATTTCAGATATTGGTTCGCGATTTCCATCTGGAAAAGAACTAGATGAATGGAAAAATTCTGGTGTTCGCTATGTTCAAAACGGAAGAACCAAGCAAAACTTACCCCAATTCTATTCGCTTTACGAAGATTTCAATCAGAATCAAGATAAATTGAACATTGGAAAAGCTTGTGAAACATTGAAAATACCTGCTTGTATTATTCACGGAAGTAACGACACATCCGTTCCGCTTTGCGAAGGCGAAAAAAACGCAAAATTATTAAACGTTCCGTTGGAAATTATTGAAAATGCAGATCACGTTTTTGGAGTATCACATCCATGGAATTCGAATAATCTTCCAGTGGATCTGCAAAAAGTTTGTGAGAAGACCTTGGAGAATTTGATAATTTCATCTTAATATTTAGTTAACATTTCATTAATTACATAAATTTGACTTTCTTTAAAATGAGCCTTTGAAAAACAGTATATTTTTCGCATTTATTTTAAGTCTCCAATTCATTGGAAATTCCCAAGTAGATCACTATGAAACAATAGTTTATGACACTTCAAATTGGCGTTACATTGTTCCTATAGCCTCAACATCAATGAATTGGATTCAACCAAGTTTTGATGCATCCAATTGGAATTCTGGAAATGGTGGTTTTGGGTTTGCTGATGGTGACGATAATACAATCATTCCTACATCCTCCATTTCCGTTTTTGTAAGAAAGGAGTTTTCAATCAGTGACCTTTCAGTTATAAAAAAAGTGATCCTCAATATGGATTATGACGACGCATTTGTTGCCTATGTTAACGGAATAGAGATCGCTAGAAATGGAATCACCTCAACAGGGCAACCTGTTTATAATCAATTGGGTGAAATTTCACACGAAGCCAAATTATATCAAAATCAATATCCCGACCAATTCTTATTCGATATTTTAGATTTTCCAGCCACGCTTTTACAAGGCACCAATGTTCTGTGTGTTGAGGTTCATAATCAAACAGCTACTTCCTCGGATTTAACCTGTCGGCCTTTTCTTTCTGTTGGAGTGAGTACATCAGACTCGACATACTTTCCTACCCCAACTTGGTTTGTTGCACCTGTAACTTTCTATACTTCAACTTTACCAATTGTGGTATTGAATACAGATGGTGTTGAAATCCCGGATGAACCAAAAATTCATGCTACGATGGGAATAATTTACAATGGAGATGGAAATACAAATTCCATTTCGGATCCATTTAATGAGTTTTATGGTGAAATCGGCATAGAAAGAAGAGGTTCCTCATCAAATGGTTTCCCTATGAAGTCGTATGGATTAGAAACTTGGGGCCCTGATTCATCAAATTATAATGCTTCAATTTTCGATTTCCCAAGCGATAATGATTGGATTTTGTATGCGCCATATACAGACAAAAGCCTGATTCGAAACGTATTAACCTACCACATTGGAAATCAAATGGGGAATTATTCTCCGAGAACAAAATTGTGTGAAGTAGTTCTTAATGATGAATACATCGGTGTGTATGTTTTCATGGAACGAATCAAGGTTAATCCAGGAAGAGTTAATATTAACCCGATTTTACCGCAAGACACGCTAGAAAATGAATTAACTGGCGGCTATATCGTAAAAATAGATAAAACAACTGCTGGTGGAATTATTGCCTGGACTTCACCTTACACGGCAAGTGCACCAAGCTCAAATGCAATACGATATCAACTTCATGATCCAGAAATTACGGAGATAAATCCTTCGCAATTGTCCTATATTGAAGATTACATTACGGCATGGGAAGATACCTTATCAGGTGTTAATTTTTCCGATCCAATAAATGGTTTTAGAAAGTTTATTGATGTTCAATCCTTTATAGATTTTATGCTTGTGAATGAGTTATCAAAAAATGTAGATGGATATCGAATTTCTACATTCTTGCACAAACAGCGGTTTAGTGAAGGTGGAAAACTAGTCGCGGGTCCTTTATGGGATTTTAATTTAGGTTGGGGAAATGCAAATTATTGTTACGGTGGTGATACAACAGGTTGGGAAATTGATTTTAATAATTATTGTGCAGGTGGACTCGATAATCCATTTTGGTGGAAACGCATGTTAGAAGATTCGGCTTATGCAGATGAGGTAAACTGTCGTTGGTTTAGCTTGAGAAATGGCGTATTAAGCAACGAATATCTCTTAAACTATATTGACAGTTTAGCTAGCTTATTAGAAATTCCTGCATCTCGGAACTATAACAAATGGCCTATTTTAGGAACCTATGTTTGGCCAAACAACTTTATTGGACAAACGTATCAGGAAGAAATTGATTACATGAAATCTTGGACTGTCGGAAGATTAAACTGGATGGATAACAACATGTTTGGTTCTTGTCCAAATCTTGGAGTAAATGCTGTCGCAAAAGAAGACATCGTGTTTTATCCAAATCCGAGTAATTCAGTTGTTAAAATCAAAGGATTAACTCAGTCAGATGTGCTTCGTATTACGGACATTTTTGGAAGGGTAATTATGGAGCAACCCGTGAATAATCAAGTTCAAATTGATGTGTATGGATATGAACATGGTCTATACATTTTTGAACTAAAACAACAGAAATTAAAATATAAAATCTTAATTAAATAAGCATGAAACAATCATTTTATCTATTTTTAATAGTCGTGGTTTTCGCGTCTTGTAAGAAAATTGAAGGCCCAGGAGGAACGTCAGCCGTTCGCGGAAAATTAGTTGGGCAAGATTTTTCTTTCGGAGATAAAGAAGTAACAACAATTTCATTTTCCTCCGGTGCAACGCTCGAGCACGGTGATTATTGGCTCTTAAATTCAACGGATAGTTCAAAACTATACTACATCTATTATCAAAATCCAAGTTGGATTTCATCTGCTGACCCACTATTGCAAGGAAGAATTGGAATTGCTGTTAATTTTAATTATAGTGACTCAAATATTGAACTTGCACAACGAACTTTAGATTCTATAAATCAACAAAACAATTTACCTTTCGTTCTCTCGTTAACACAGGATATTTTAACCGTTACATCTAAATTTTCAGGCGAAGTGGTGGATGCAGATGATTATACAACGCCATTCTCCGTTGATGTGTCGAATCAAGGTACTCCAAATACGTTGGGAGATTCTTTCGGAAGAGCTGGAGAGCGCGTTTACATTATATACGGGGATAATACCTACGCTGCGAATTCAGTTCGAACAGATGAAGAAGGAAAATTCTCATTTGAAGGATTACAGATTGGGAGCTACACCATTTATGCTTTATCTGAAGACACATTACAAAATGGTAAATTCAATCGAATTTCTAAAGCCGTTGAAATTACGGAAAAGAAACAAATTGTAGACGGTGGGGTATTCAATGTTTTTTATTAGAAGGTTTTTCTTTTGCATTGGAATCACTTTGATTTCCAATTCCTTTTTCAGCCAGTTTTCGACTTGGATGGGAATTGGGGTAAGTCATTCCTTCAATAAATTGTTAAACACGGAATTGAGTTATGAATATCGTTTGAAAAACACACGTGAATTTGATAAATCCAATGTGGAATTAAAGTTTTCACAGAATTGGCACAAAGGAATTGAGACATTTTTCAAATACAGAAATTCAATTTTAGGCAACAGAAATAGCGCTTTAAATTTAAAGCCGTTTGCCTATGATAACCGAGTCAGTTTTGGACTAGACGTTTCTTTTTTTAAGTTTTTAGATGTCAAACGGACGAAACTGAATTGGGTAATTACGCAACAATTTGACAGTTATCAATTTAAACGAAATTCGAGTATGTTGAGAAATAGAATTCTCTTTAAACAGGATATCAAAGATTTTCCGCTCTCTCCATTTCTTTCAGTGGAACATTTCTATAGATGGAACCGTGATATTGTATATGCAGATGATGAAATCATAATCTCAGGAGGCACAAATGCTATGCGCTATTTTATTGGAACGGATGTGGAGATTTCAAAAAAACAACGACTGATGATATCTTTGGGTTTACGAGATCGCATTCTTTCAACCAATGATGCTTTTATTCTTCGGATCAATTATAAGATTTCTATTTAATTTGGGGAGTTTTAGTGCTCAATCACAACCGCGACTGAATAATTGAGTTTAATTGAAAACATTAATTTTCTTTAGGTAATAACTTTTCCTCGACAAGTTTACCCATTTTGTAAATTTCATATTTGTAATTATTACCTTTGGAGTCACTGTAAATCCATTTGCCATCCTTAAGACCATTCTTATATTTTCCTTCAACACTTTCTCCATTTTCAAAATATTCGAGGTATCTACCAATTAGGGTGCCGTTTTTAAAAGACTTAACTATTTTTTGATCGCCATTTTCAAAATATTCGTTGTAGTCACATAATTGATCGTCAACATAAATTCTCTCTATTTTAATTGATTTGTCAGGATATGTTTCTTCTTCAATCCGATGAACAGGTCTGTGATAAGACTTGCTTCGTTTTAAAAACAACTCCAAAGAAACTTGATTTGAAAATGCAAATTTATTCATGTTTGATAATGCTTTGTATGGACTCATTCCTAAAGAATATGTTAAACTGAAACTCTTAATTTTTAGACCGAGTTGTCCGTGATACATTGTTGGAAGGTTTTTTATTGCACGAAATCCAACACCTGAAAACCATTTTTTATTGGATTGATAATTAATTAAAAAATTGAAATTATTAATAGTTGGGAACTTTAAATTTAAAGAATCATTATTTCCAGCAAATGACCTAATGTATGAATAACTAAAATACGGATTAATAGATCCAAATTTACAACCTGTGAAAAAACTAAAATTATTGTTTGAAACTACATTTATTCCATCATACCTTCCAATATTAGCGTTATTTACTCTTTGGTAAATTCCTGCATAAAACTTATCACTCTTTAGAACAAACCCTGAGGAAAAATCCCAATAGTTGCTTTCACTAACATTACCTGAAGGATTGAATAATGTATCATTAAAGTCAAATCTATTGAAATATGTTTTGCTGTCAATGGAATTTTTAGAGTATGAGATATGAACCGTTGGGATTAAAATAAGATTATCAAGTTTATGAGTCAATTTAAGTTCATATCCTAGATTCCATCTTAAACTCATATTTTGATTGCT
>JBMLTP010000091.1:0-7313 GCA_049239885.1 Crocinitomicaceae bacterium | reverse complement strand
CATCGCTTTTCTTTCAGAAATGTTCTACTCAGAAAATAAAGTGCAAATTTTAAGTCGCGGATACGGAAGGAAATCAAAAGGATTTTTAAATGTTTCAATTTCTGAAACTTCTGAAAATGGAGGAGACGAGCCTCTTTTTTATAAATTAAAATTCAAGGAAAACGTTCAAGTAGCTGTTTGCGAAAAGAGAAAAGACGGAATCGAACAAATCGGAACGGACAATTTTGACTTATTATTGCTTGATGACGCATACCAACACCGACATGTGAAAGCTGGTTTTACGATTCTACTTACCTCCTTCTCCAACCTTTTTGTGGATGATTATTTACTTCCTTCTGGAACACTTAGAGAAAGTCAAAAAAATGCGAATCGATCTGATTGCATTGTCATAACTAAATGTCCTCAAAATCTTTCATCGAATGAGAAAAAATCAATTGAGAATAAGTTAACTCATTTCAATAAACCTATTTTTTTCAGTCATATCGGCTATCAGTCAATCGTTTGTTTTGGAAAACCAGTTGAATCAATGGAAAAATTAATTCTTGTTTCTGGTATTGCCAATCCAAAACCACTAGTTGAATTTCTTCAAAAATCTTTTCAAATCGAACTCATTCAATTTCCTGATCACTACCAATTCTCGAAGTCCGAAATTGAGGAAATTCACAGAAAAATTGATACTTTTGCAAACGATAAAACGGCAATTTTGACGACCGAAAAAGATTTTGCTCGATTGCACGATAAAATCAATGATTGGAAGTTAAATGATTATCCGTGGCATTACATTCCAATTCAATTGGAAATTGAAAATGAAAAAGAATTTAAATCATTAATAAATAACTATGTTAGAGCAATTTAAGGAATCAGCTGCATTTATTCAATCTCATACAAATGTTAAACCTTCCATTGGAATTATTCTTGGAACAGGTTTAGGAGGATTGGTCAAAGAAATCAATGTTATCGATGAAATTCCATATGAGCAAATTCCCAATTTTCCGGTTTCAACGGTTGAAAGTCATTCTGGTAAATTGATATTCGGAGAGCTTGGTGGAAAACAAGTTGTTGCCATGCAGGGACGTTTTCATTACTACGAAGGATATTCATTGCAACAAGTTACATTTCCAGTTCGTGTAATGAAGTTTTTAGGAATTGAGCGTTTATTTGTGAGCAATGCGTCTGGTGGCGTAAATCCTGACTTTGAAGTTGGTGAAATCATGATTCAAAATGATCACATTAACCTTTTTCCCGGAAATCCACTGATTGGTAAAAACATCGACGAATTAGGCCCTAGATTCCCAGACATGAGTGAGCCCTACGACCATTCGATGATTGATCTAGCTTTGCAAATCGCGAAAGAAAATAACATCAAAGTTTCAGTTGGAACGTATGCTGGTCTGACTGGGCCAACACTTGAGACGCCAGCGGAATATCAATACGTAAGAAATACAGGTGCTGATGCTGTTGGCATGTCAACTGTTCCAGAAGTTATTGTAGCTCGCCACATGGAAATTCCTTGCTTTGCGATTTCAATCATTACCGACTTAGGTGTAAAAGGAAAAATTCAAAAAGTGAGCTTGCAAGATGTCATTGAAGTTGCAAGTAGACAAGAACCAAAAATGACGACAATCATGAAAGAACTAATTTCGCGGGTTTAGTATGAACGAAGAAATTCGAAATAAATACGAGGCCGTAATTGGTTTGGAGGTTCACGCCCAAATGTTGACCAAAACGAAAGCCTATTCCAACGACATCAACGAATACGGTGCGCATCCCAATACGAATGTAAGTGTAATTACATTGGGGCACCCTGGCACGCTGCCAGTTATGAATAAAAAAACAGTTGAATTTGCGATTAAACTGGGATTGGCTTGCGGTTGTGAAATTGCGCGTGATCAATATTTTGCTCGTAAGAATTATTTCTATCCGGATTTACCGAAAGGTTATCAAATTACACAGGATAAAACACCAATTTGCACAGGCGGAGGTATTACAATTCGTAAAGAAGATGGTTCCGAGAAAGTGATAAAATTGACACGTATACACATGGAGGAAGATGCCGGAAAAAGTATCCATGATGTTGACGTTTACGATACCTTAGTCGACCTAAATCGCGCCGGGACTCCCCTGCTTGAAATAGTTTCTGAGCCAGACATTCGCTCTTCACAAGAGGCTTATAATTATTTAACGGAGATTAGAAAACTCGTTCGCTACTTGGATATTTGCGATGGAAACATGGAAGAGGGTTCCTTGCGATGCGATGCAAATATTTCTGTTCGCTTAATTGGAGCAGAAAAGTTTGGAACGAAAGTCGAAGTAAAAAACATGAACTCGATTCGAAACGTTCAACGCGCCATCGAATTCGAAATTAATCGTCAGATTGAAGCAGTAGAAAACGGTGAAACGTTGACTCAGGAAACAAGAGCCTTTGACGCGCTTAAAGGAATTACCATTTCCATGAGAACGAAAGAAGCCGCTAACGATTATCGCTATTTTCCCGAGCCAGATTTACAGCCCCTTTTTGTTGATCAAAATCAAATTAACGCGATACAACGTGAAATGCCTGCGTTACCAAGAGATTTATTCTTAAAATACACGAAGGAGTATGGGTTATCAGAATACGATGCTTATAATTTGACTGACAATAAAGGAATAGCTTTATACTACGAAGAACTGATACAATTAACTAAAAACTACAAGGCCGCAGCCAATTGGATGATGGGCGACGTAAAGTCATATCTGAACGAATTTGGTGTTGAAATCGAAGAATTCCCATTGAAACCGAATATTGTCGCAAGTTTAATTCAGTTGATTGATGAAGGAAAGGTTTCTACATCGATTGCTTCACAGCGAATTTTTCCAGAAATGTTAAATTCAAATGAAACGCCATTGCAAATCGCTGAACGTTTAAATTTGATTCAAGATTCGAACGAGGATACGTTGAAAGGATTTATTCTTCAAGTCTTTGAAGAAAATCAAAACGAAGTTGAACGCTATCGTGCCGGAGAAAAACAATTAACAGGTTTTTTCATGGGTAAACTAATGAAAGTTTCACAAGGAAAAGCGGATCCGAAAATTGCTAATTCGCTTCTTCGACAAATGCTAGAATCGTAACATGAGCTTTTTTAAAAAAAATAAAACACTTTTCATTCTGTTAATTGCAGCGACAATTATTCCTATCGTATACTTTACTTTTTACTCAAAAAATACAAATGGGGATAACACAGAAAAACCAAAAGATAATTTTTCCATTTCAGGTAAAATAGTTGGCGCAGGTGGTTTTAGGTTGTACGTTGAAGCTCCAAGTGATCGAGGAATGATTCCAGTGGCTGATACATCAATAAATGCGGATGGATCATTTCGTTTAAATGGAAACGTACCCGGACTAGGTTTCTTTTTGCTTCGATTGGGTGAAAATCAAGAGAATGTCATTCAAGTAACAATTGAACCAAATAATAAAATTGCATTAAATACTTCCTTGGACAATTTCAAATACAAACCAAATATGTCAGGACCTTCTTGGACCAAGACACTAAACAGACATCAGGACGTTTTACGCGTTTTTGAAAGTGATCAAAAAGCATTAATTGCTAATGAAATGTCTGCAAGCAAAGAAGAGGTAAACCAAGCGTTTATGAATTCCAAGAAAAAAGTTGAGGACTTTGCCAAAGCCAATATGATAGCTGATCCCGGAAATGCATATAACATTGTTCTATCAATGGCATTATTACCTACCACAAGTTTTGATCAGTGGGATCCAGAGAACTTAAAGGTTTTGGAGGCAGTTGCTCAAGGCTTTGAAAGCAAATATTACGGCCAACCAGCAGCAAAAACCATTCGAGGTCAAGTAGATCAAATACAAAGTGCCTATTCGCAATATGCGTCAACGACTAATGGAACAATTACTGCTCCTGAAATTGCAATGAAAAATCCAGAAGGGAAAGATTTAAAGTTGTCTGACTTACGTGGAAAAGTCGTACTCATTGACTTTTGGGCTTCTTGGTGTGGCCCTTGTAGACAAGAAAACCCGAATGTGGTTCGACTGTATAAAAAATACCAAAGCAAAGGATTTACTGTTTTTTCTGTTTCCTTGGATGAGGACATGAATGCATGGAAAAGCGCCATTCAAAAAGATGGCTTGATTTGGCCAAATCACGTTAGCGATTTGAAAGGGTGGCAAACACCACTTATTAAAACTTATGGGTTCGAAGCAATTCCTTTCACTGTTTTGGTAAACAAAGAAGGAAAAGTCATTGGAACCAATTTAAGAGGGGAACAATTGGAACAAAAATTGGAAGAACTATTCTAAAACGAGATGAAATAAGCTATGACGAGATTCTCACTTTCAAGGATGAATTTAATTGGCGATTCCATATGACCATTGAAAAAACAATTAAACTCATATGAAAAAAATACTTATTATTATTGCGATTTCAATTTTTGGAGGAACAACGTGGTCTCAGTCAGAAATAGATGTCAAAATCTCAGGCACTATTTTTAATTCGAAAGTTGACACATTTAAAATTTCACAGTTCTTTGGATCCTATTTCAAGGATTATATCCGAATGCCCGTTGATAAAAAAGGGAATTTCAGTTATAATGGAAAATTACCATTTGAAGATTTTTATTTTTTACGTGTTGGAAACCAAAATATAAACCTTATTATTCGCGATAAAAGTGATTTGAAAATTTATGGCGACGGGAACAAGATTCGTGAATTCTGCAACATAATCGGCTCAGATGAATCAAAAGCTTTTCACGATTTTTCGTTAATCGCGGATAAATGGAAAATGAAATCCGATTCAGCAATGGCGGCACTTCGTCAAGATCCTAGCAGGGAAAAAGCAATTAATGATTATATGCAAGGTCAATTTATGACTTACCAGCAAGAATTTCAAAGTTTTGTGAGTTCCAATCCAAATTCTCCTACTTTAATTCTTGCTTTAAACAATATTGATATTGAACAAAATTTCAAAGACTATGAAAATTTGATGCTTCAAGTTGAAAAATCATTTCCGAATAGTCCAACGGTTAAAAGTTATTTTCAAAATTACTTGACAAAGAAAAAGCAAATTGAAGATGCCGTGCTATTAGCTCCCGGTAAAATGGCACCTGATTTCGAGGAACTAGGTTCGGATCAAAAATCGAAGATTAAATTATCCGATTTAAAAGGTAAGGTTGTCTTAATTGATTTTTGGGCTTCTTGGTGTGGACCCTGTAGACGAGAAAATCCGAATGTTGTCAAAACTTATGATAAATACGCCAAAGATGGATTTACTATATTGAGCGTTTCGCTTGACAACGACAAAACAAAATGGATAGATGCTATTCAGAAAGATAAACTTACTTGGCCATATCATGTAAGTGATTTAGGAGGATGGAATAGTAAAGTTGCCCGTTTATATCAAGTTTCGAGTGTTCCTTTTACCGTATTAATTGACAAAGAAGGAAAAATCATCAGAACCAATCTACGCGGTGAAGCTCTTGAGGCTGAGCTAGCCAAAATTTTCGGTCATTAAAAATGATTGGAACAAGTGGTAAATATCATTATTTTGCTTCCGATTTTCATCTGGGTTCGCCAAACTATCTTGCAAGTATAGAACGAGAAAAGAAAATTGTCTCCTGGTTATCTGAAATAGAAAAAGATGCAGCAGCCATTTATTTAGTTGGTGACATTTTTGACTTTTGGTTCGAGTACAAACATGCTATTCCAAAAGGTTTTGTTCGCTTGCAAGGAAAAATAATAGAACTAACAGAAAAAGGGATTCCAGTACATTTCTTTCTTGGAAATCACGATATGTGGATGTTTGACTACTTCAAAAAAGAATTAGGTGTAGAAATACATCCGAATGAAATTGAGATAGAAATCAACCAAAAATTATTTTACATTGCTCACGGAGATGGTTTAGGACCAGGTGATAGAGGATATAAACTCGTTAAAAAAATTTTCCGGAATCCTTTTTGTCAATGGGTATTTGCCAGGCTGCATCCAAACTTCGGGATTCCTTTAGCAAAATATTTTTCAAAAACTAGCCGAAATAGCACGGGTGATGATGACGCTCATTTGAATTCATTGGATAAGGAATGGCTTTATCAGTTTACCAAATCAGCACAAAAAGTTAAGCACCGTGACTTTTATATTTTCGGGCATCGCCATCTACCGCTAAAATTTGAAATAGACAATACGACCTACTTTAATCTGGGTGAATGGTTAAACTTTTGCACCTTTGGTCGATTCGATGGAGAACATTTTGAATTATTACAATGGAAAGAAAATCAGATGAAGCCATTTAAGACAATTTCCGAATAAGCCATGCAAGTTGATTGGAGAATTTCTTCCATCGATCAGTTACCTCAATTCGCAGAGGAGTTTTTGAGTTTAGTTTCCAACCCAAAATGTATAGCTTTTAAAGGTGAAATGGGTGCAGGAAAAACAACCTTTATTCATGCCATTTTGAACGCAATGGAAGTAAATGAATTTGAAGGATCTCCAACATTTGCTATCATACAGGAATACCCTGTCTCGATAAAAGGCAAGATTTATCACATGGATTGTTATCGTATCAAATCGATAGCAGAGGCTATTGATATCGGATTAGAAGAAATTCTAGAAGAGAAAAGTTACATATTTATTGAATGGGCTGAAAAAATTGAGCCATTACTTCCAAATGACGTAATTTGGGTGTATATTCGTAATAATGATGATTTTACAAGACAAATAAGCTTTGAATTATGATTACGGATCCTGAACTATTAAAATCGTTGATCGCCCAAGGCAGTTTGATGCCAAAAGAGGAAATGTTGGAAGTCAGACGAAAAAAAGGAAACCTTTTTATTGGAATCCCAAAAGAAACCTCGTTTCAAGAGCGTCGAGTCGCATTAGTTCCTGAGGCAGTATCTCTGCTTGTTGCCAATGGGCATCATGTTCGGATTGAAACAAAAGCAGGTGAAGGTTCAAACTTCTCAGATAACGACTTCAGTGAAGCAGGTGCCGAAATATGCCACGATCGAAAAGAAATATATTCGTGTGACATTATTCTTAAAGTTGCACCCCCTTCAGAAGAAGAAGTTGACTTGATGATAGGAGGTCAAACCTTCATTTCAGCGCTGCAAATCGCAACACAGCCGAAAGAAATTCTTCAGAAACTGATTTCTAAAAAAATCACTGCAATCGCTTGGGATTATGTGCGTGATGAAGAAGGTGTTTTTTCAATTGTTCGGACACTAGGTGAAATTGCCGGAACAACAAGTATTTTGGTAGCAGGAGAACTTCTATCTTCTTTTTCTTCTGGAAAAGGAATGATGCTTGGTGGGGTTGC
>JBMLTP010000090.1:0-13858 GCA_049239885.1 Crocinitomicaceae bacterium | reverse complement strand
TTATTTAATTCAAGAAGTTTGTCAAAATCATCCAAAAATCAAGGAACTTGCGCCGAATAATGCCTTCAATACAATCCGAATTCATACCTATTTCTCAGTAAACAATAGCAACGCAACAATCTTAGGGGCTCATATTAAATTGGCGGCAATGGGAGATATCACGGATAACATCAGTACAGGTGGCATTGGTGTTGAGATTGATATAGAAACTGGTAGGTTGGCTGAATTTGGTTTCTCAGAATATAACATGGGTCAAATCGTAAACTATCCAGGAAGTCAAATTAAATTCAAGGATTTTGAAATTCCTTATTGGAATGATCTTATTGTCCAAGTAACAAATGCTTCTAAATTAATGAAAACCAATTTGATTGGTTGGGATATTGGTATTACAGAGAAAGGAGTTGTTTTTATTGAAGGGAATTCAGGTAGTGATATTTTTATACCGCAAGCATTTTATAAACCTTTTTTTGATTCATCTTTGATTCAAGATTTTATTGTTGATCCGAATTATCATCAATGGGTTAAAAACTTTCATGAAAAGTTAACAAAATGATGTCTTTACCGAAGCAACTTGTTGGCATAATTAAAAGAGTTAAATCCAAAGGGTTGATTACCGTAACTAAAGAAATTTTAGTTTATTTCAGAAAATTTAAAGATTTCCCTAAACGATTTGATCAAAGGATTAGCCCTATTAGATGGTTATTCAGAATGATTATTACCTATGGAAATGCTTGTTTTTATTATTATGAAGATGAATTTGGTCTTATTTTAGATTTTATCCCCCATGATACAAATAGTTGGTTAAGTGAAAGAGTTTGTCCCTCAGAATATAGGGACTTCACAGAGAACAAAATAGTTTTCTTTTCCATTGTAAAAAATGCAGATTTACCCCATGTCCCAATTTTTTTTCATAAAGAAAATGGTAAAACTGAAATATTTTCAAGTGAGGTTGATTTATTTCATGATGTAATAGAAAAACCTAATTGGGGATTACAGGGATCAAAGGTTAGTTTTTACGAAGCAATTATACCTGATCATGCGAAAGAAGGGTTTTTATATCAGCCTAAAATTGAAAATCATTCATATTTGAAACAATTAGCAAATACGAAAGCATCTAATACGGTTCGAATTCTAACTTATCTCTCAAATTCAAATGAAATACATGTGTTGTCATCCTTAATAAGGTTGTCAATAAATTCTGGATTTACAGATAATTTGGTTAATGGAGGAATAGCTGTAGGTATACATAAATTGAATGGTCAATTAAATGCAATTGGGTTAGACAACAGAGGCAATAAGGTTGTCAAGCATCCACAAGGAAGCTTTGAGTTCAAAGGTGCACAAATTCCTTTTTGGAAAGAAACAATTGAACTTGTTGAAAAAGCAGCATTAATATTCAAAGAAACTAGGCTTATCGGTTGGGATATAATAATATCGGAAAAAGGCCCCGTTATTTTAGAAGCCAACAGAAAGTCATCCTTGTATTTGAGTCAATCCCAAGGAGAAGTATTTTATAACTCGATATATATTCAGGAAAATATGAAGTTTTAGTATTTTGAAATTTCATATTTTAAATGGGAATCAAATATTGCTTGTTTAAAATATTATCGTTAACTTTAATTTCTTAAAATGAACGTCCTATGCGATTGACTTTTTTATTCGTTTTTGTAATTGGTTTTTTCCTGCTCAACGGACAAACGACTCAACTAGCGGCATCATTCTGTCCCTCAACAATTGCAAACATAGGTTCTAACATTACGTGTTCAAGTAATTTAGGTCAAGGGCATCGATTTGAAGTAAGGAAAATGGACAATACTTTAGTAGGAGTATATGACGGTGTAGCAGCAAATGTAATTTTCCCTACTAGATCAAAATATATTTTTCGTTTTACATGGATGTCAGGATGTGGAATTGATTATGGAACCACATACAAAATAGCCGTTTCATGGTTCAATGGAACAAGCTGGAGTGCTTATGGATCCCAATGTCAAGTTACAACACCATCTAATACGCTGCAAATAAATTCAACCTTGTGTAATACAACCGTTGCAACAATGGGCTCCTCAGTTACTACCAATGTTAATCGAATGTGTGGACATCGTTTTGAAGTAAGGTTAACAGATGAAACGCCTGTTGATGTCTATGATGCATATGCCGGCGCTCAAGCGAATCCCGGAAGATCCGCTTATGAATTTCGTTTTTCTTGGTTGACTGGTTCTATTCAATATTCTACAACTTACAGAATTAGAGTTGCATACTTTGATGCCTCAACTTCAACATGGAGTGCTTATGGGTCATATTGTGATATCACAACGCCTATTTTACCTTTAACTCAATTAACATCTTCTTGGTGTAATAATCCAAATGTAGCAACATCGTCCACTAATATTTTTTGTACAACGGTTCCTGGTACTTTCCAATATCAATTTTCCATTTCTGCTGCAGGATATGGCCCAATAATTGATTTGGTTAAGACAGGTAGCTCCTTCAAACTTTCCGAATTACCAGCTCCACATCCTCTTGCTGGTATACAATATGATGTTCTTGTGAGCACACGACAAGTTACTACAGATCCTTTCGGGCCGGAAGGCAATCAATGTTTTGTAAAACTCAAGGTGCCGACAACTGTAATTTCTTCCAATGATTGTGGAACAACAGTAAATTATCTCCAACAAGATACAATTCACGCTCTTCCAATTTCAGGAGCGCAGGGATATCGGTTTCGAATTGTTGATGGTGCAACAACAATTTTAGATACAGTTGCGAATTTAACTTCCTATAATGGGATTACTTTTAGAAAGTTCCCTGGTGTGCAATACTGTAAGACTTATTCAATGTCAGTAAGTGTCTTGATGAATGGTACATGGAGCGATTGGGGAACAGCATGCAATGTTTCGACAACTTGCTCCCCAACCACAGAATTCAGACCTGGCTTTCTTTCAAACCCAACGATTGAATCTTGTGCTACGAATATATACGTGAATTCAATTATTTATGCTACCAATTATGAATATTCGGTTTCAAGTGGTGCAATTAATGATATTTTTCAATCTGTAAGTTCGGGCTTTAAATTATCTCAAATACCATCAGCGAGTGCTGTTACTTATGAAACTTCCTACAATGTCAAATGTAGAGTATTCGTCAACGGAGTATGGCAACCATGGGGTCCAATTAATACCATTTTCCTTTCTAAGCAAACTCAACTAACTGTTTTTTGCAATGCAGTGGTTACAACAATGGGAACCAATGTTTATTGTGGAAGTGTCGGTTGTGCATCCGATTACCGATTTAAATTAACAGGTCCAGGATTAAGCGGTTATGTTCATAATCCGTCAACAATGACCAATCGTTTTCAACCAAGTCAATTGTGGAGTGCTGGAATTCAGTATAATCAGTCTTATACCGTTGAAGTAGCTTATTTAGCAGGTGGCGTTTGGTCCGCATATGGCCCGTCATGCACCATAACGACTCCTTCAGCGTTTATTCCTAATACAAATAATGATTACGTTGAAGATAACAACTTAGATGATGGAGACGAGATCAATGGTCAAGAATCGGTTTCAGGAATAAATGAAGAAATAACTGAAATTATCGAAATTTACCCTAATCCAAGTAGGAATAGTTTTCTTTTAAAATTTAATAATATTGGAAATTCAGACCAAACAATTTTTGTTGTTAAAGATTTTTCGGGAAAGGTCTTGGAAGAGATTATGATTAGAGGAGATGTTGATCAAAGTTTTGGAGAGCAGCTTCCTTCTGGAATTTTCCTTGTAACGAGAAAGAATGATTTGATTTCTAAGCCATTAAAGATTATCAAACTTTAATGGCTGAAAATGACTTAGTTCTATAGCTTTTTGAGAACTTTTGCGGGAACCCCACCGACAAGTGTTCTGGGCGGAACGTCTTTGTTAACAACACTTCCAGTTGCAATTACCGATTCATCTCCAATTACAACGCCTGGAATTATGGTGACATTCGGCATTATCCAAACACCTCTGCCAATAATAGTTTTCTTAATAGTTCTTGGATATAAATCTCTTAATGGGGTAGCTGATGGAATGTTAGCATGTGCCGTTATAATCGATCGATCACCTATTGAAGTGTGGTCGCCTATTTCAATTTGATCAGGGAATATCCTATCAAAAATTACTTCGTGACCTATGTATACACCTTTTCCAATTTTTATTCCTTTCCAACGATGAAGAGTGGTTCTCCATGATTTAATAGGACAGAAAAAGGCCATTTTATCCAATGCAAAATTCCTCAAAAAACGAAAGGAGTATCGAATATATCCAATCGGACCTTTCAAGTTGTAAAAATCAAGTACTTCTTTTGCCGGCATGTTTTAGTTTAAAATTAGCATAAACATCTTTCATTCTATGAAATTCATATCCACTTTGTTGTAGAAATAATAATTCATTTCGGTAAATTGGCATTGCTTTTTTGCCTAAATTTTTCGTTTTTAAACGATATCGAAGAACATCGGCCAATAAATATGACATTGGATTTCTCGATCTTTTTTGAATTCGAATAGATTCATCGCGTGCTTCATCAATGAATTCATTTGGATGTGATAGAAAATTCACGTGTCTATTGAATAGTTTTTTTTCTAAGAGGATCAAAGGTCTCAATGATTTTAATAAAAGCGGAGAAATCCTCATTACTGTTCCAATATACGGAATTAGAATTGAGGTAACTGGTATTTCTAAAAGATCAGAATTCCCTTTTGTAAATATATTTTTTTCCGATACAAAATAGGGTGAACGAGGCGACAATAACCAATTAAATTTATGTCTTGATCCAAATGACATAAACATATCCATTCGTTGCGAGGCTACACTACTGTCGATTTTAAATCCTGCATCTAACAAATATGGAGTAAAGTTGTTTTTAATACGTAATGCCGGAGCACGAAAGGATATAACTTCTTCACCAGTTATTTGTTCTAATATGTCTTTCGATTTAAATAAATGTTCTTGGATTTTTTTACTCGTCATTACATCAAAGGCATTTTTTACCAAATGAGAATACCCATGAGAAGCAACCTCATGACCTCTTTGATGGGCAATTTTAACAACATCGGGGAATCGTTCAGCAATATATCCTGTGTAAAAAAATGTAGTTTTTATATTTAATTCATCGAATAAATCAAGTAATCGCGGCATTCCTTGAGAAAGAACAAGTTGTCCAGTTTCATCACGAAGTTGATGATATACTAGCGATGTTGTTTCCACATCATTTGTTATAAAACAATACGGTTTATTCACGACCTAATTTTTTTTAAACCTCTTTTAGCAACGTTTTTAATGTGTTGCAAAACAAAACGATATGACCAAATAACTAAATTGTTATTCCATCTTGCAGGGTGACAATTCAGTATTATTTTATTAGGAACTTTATTTTGCTCAATAGCTTGAATTAAATCAAAGGTTGTTGAGACTGTAAGAGAATACCTTGAATTGGGCACAAAGTCTCTAACATTGCTTTCATGAGCATCCCAACGACTTCCATTATCTGTTAAATATAAAATGTCTGAGTAATTGATATCCAAATATACTTCTCCTTTCAGTTTGTAGGTAGTTTTATAATCAAACTGCTTCCATAGATTTAAGCTTTCTATTTTGGAAAGTGGACGACCATGCCTAGAGCAAGTCGTTACAGGATAAAAGTTTCTCAAAAAAGCTAAATTTTTTTCAAAATTGGTATATGCTGAATCCAAATTCCCTTTCGTACGAACTAAATCTTCGTAATGATAACCGATTTCATGATTCATTTTAACAATTTCATTGATTACAAATTCCTCCGAAGTTTCGGGTACTCGAAAATAGTAAGTACTTTTTATTCCTAATTCATATTCAACAAGAGCCATTTTCCAATCATTTTTTGGCCAAATATCAGAATCATGTCGCAACACAACGACTTTCTCTTTGGGTGCTGTCATGAATTGTTCTACTGTTTGAAATTCATAACCTTCTTTTAATAAAGAAACTAGCAGTTTTTTATATGTTATTAGTGTAAAATCCCGCAATTGAGTTAATTATAAAGTTGAATTTAATTTCCACTTATCAAATATTCTATGTTTATTTTCAGATTCATGTAATTCTTTCTGACTTACAGGAAAATGAGTTATAAACCAATAAAGAAAGGTTGAGGCATCAATTTTATCTTTCAAATAATTCGTTTTTAATGAATTTTTACCATTCACATCCAAAGGATTATCCAAAATTTCTATGCATTTTTCTAATGCTTTGATTTGATCTTGTTCAGAACATTTAAACTGATGAAACAAACCATAATTAGACATGTCTTTTCCATTCCCTGACCAGATTGAATTTACGAAAACAGCCGGCGTTCCCAAAACAGCCGCTTCTGCCGCCATAGAAGCTCCTTCACCAATATAAATTTTTGCTTCAGCAAGCGCCGAATGTATTTTATCATAGGGAAGGTGAATCCTATATTTTTCAAGCTCAGGTGGCAAATATCCTTCACTTGAAATAAATACATGTAATCGATCCTTCAAAAGTTCAATCAACTTAATCTTATTTTCCTCTGAAAATCCTTGATGACCCTTGTCGTGATATGCTGTCCAGCTGACAAAACGAACAATGGCATAGGAATCATTTAGTTTTAAATTTAATTCTTCAAAAATAGAAATATCGCTTTTGAAATGATTGGGATGAAGGTAAAACAATTCAATATTGCTCGGAATTCTAATTTGTTTTTTGGTTAAAATTCTTTCAAATGTTGTGGAAGTTATCAATGAATCCAAAAGCTTTGAGAAAAGAGTATCGTAGATTCCAGAAACTTCTGTATCGGCAAGTCCGATGTGATTAATCCGATTTAATTTACATGCAATGGCAGCATATGGTGAAACTCTCGAAACTACCATATCTACATTTTTTTGACGTATTATTTTTGAAATTCTTCGAGCATTTGAAAATAGATTTACAATTTTAGCAAATAACCCATCTTTTGGTCTATCGATAGGAATATATTCGATGCCATAAAGTGCCAAAAGTTCTAATGAAATATCTTTATTCGTTGAGGCCCAGATTACTTGATGACCGTTCTCTTCTAACAGTTTTTTAACTATTCGAAAATTATGTATTTGAGCAGGGTGCCCTGTAACAAAAAGCACTGTCATCTCAGTCTAATAAATTTAAATAGCAGGAAAAAATAAGCGAATAAAGGTTTCCAGTCTTTTTTTTGTAAAAGGGCATTAATTCTCTTTTTTCCTTTGTTTTGATTTAATTCACTCCAACGTATTTTTCCTGTCGCAAGGCCAATGAGGGTGTAGTAGAAATTTGTAATTGGATTAAACCAAACAACATTCTTCTCATATTTTTCAGGATAATTAATTTCATTCCCTTGAGTGAAATCGTATGCAATTTTAGCATAATTTATACCACATTCTTTGGCTAATCCAACCCAGAGCCATGAGCGCGCGTTCATTTCGATGAGTTTGTATTCTCCATCTCGCTCATCTTTTAGAAATTCAATTTCGCTTATTCCAGTATAGTTCAGCGCTCGAATTAACTTTTCGACATCTTTATAGATACCAGGATCATTAATACTCTCCGCCAAAACGGCAGTTCCAAATCGCAATGGATGTTCCCGTAATTTTTGACCTACCCAATGTGTTTTTATTTCGCCAGCAATTGAGAAGGTCGTAAACGATATCGTTCTATTATGTTTATTGTGTGGGATTATTTCTTGGGTAAAAGTGTCGTTGAGTGAAATAAAGTGTCCAATTTTCTTCAAATTTTCCTTTAATTCTGTTTTGTTATTGGAAAGAACTACTTTTTTCTTGATTTTTTTGTGAAAATTCAATCCAATATTTCCTTTTGTAATCAATGGAAATTTAAGTTTGAGTTCATCAGGAACGTTTGTGAGAATCTCAAATTTCGGTATAGGAACTTGCAATTTGTTTGCGAAATTTAAAAAATCAACTTTTTGTTGGATAAGATTAATTGTTTCCAATTTATCTGTAATTAATTTAAAGTGTTGAATTAATTGCGACCTATTTTTGGCAATGGATAGAACAGCATGGTCGTTTGAAGGAAGGATGAGCCAATCCTTCAAATCATATTTTTTTGCCAACTGAATTAAAAACGGAACAAATTCTTCGGAATTAAAATCAGGACATAAAATGAATTTTTTACAATAAATCGAGAATTGAGCAAGGCATTTGGTTTTATCTAACACCCAAACAGGTATTCCATCTTCTCCCAAAGAACGCACATTCGATAAGCCCTGTACATGTCCTTCAATAATCAAAACGCCTTTCATCACCTTCTGTAAATTTCAATTAATCTATCGGCTATTGATTCAGAATCTAAGCCCAACTGAATGAGTTTGGATCTGCCATTAGTCTGTCCTTGTTGATTTGAAAATTGCAGCGATGAAATAATCCCTTCGCCAACGTCTTTCGCATTCGAGTTCACAATGAAACAACCAAATACACCTTGGAGCAACCAATGTACATCACCAACTTTTGTGCTCACAATCGGTCGATTGCATGCCATCGCTTCCTTGATTATATTTGGCGAGCCTTCCCATAGAGATGTTAAAAGCACGCAACCTGCGGATTGAATTTCTTTAATCATTTCTTGGTGCGATATGTTGAATTTGATTTTAAATTCAACATCTTTATAGTTAAGTGATTCTAAATGTTCAATTGCAGCTTTTGCGAGAAGAAAGTTCTTCGATTTACGAGAAGGGTCGGCAGCGAAAAGGACTGTATTTTTAATATTATCTTGATGCAAATCAAAGGAATTCAAATTTACTCCATTGGGAATGACATGTGCCGTTTTCAAGTTTAATTCCTCCTTCATTTTTTGAGTCTTAACAATTGTAGCATCCCAAAAGAGGTAGTGAAAGATTTGAATAATAAATCGTTTGATCCCTAATATTTGGGTATCGCTGCCCATTAGGGAAACTATCTTTTTTGACTGATTCAAAAATAATGACGAAAGAGATAAAATGAAACCACTTAAAGAATAGTGAGCATGCAGAACGTCATAGTTTGCCTCTTTTATTTTTTTTCTCAAGCTGGGAATATTTTTGAGATAGCCCATGAATCCTTTACCTTGAATGAGGTAATATTCGACCTGACATCCTTTTTTTTCGAGTGAGATCGCTTGATTTTTAATCAAAATACTAGGTTCACCATTGGTTTTATTTCCGCTTCCTACGAAAAGTATCCTCATCCTTTCGTTAAGTTGTAAAATTCCAATGCCGATTCAAGTCGTAGATCATAAGATTCATTTGAATTAAAATCACCTTCCTCGAAAACCCATTTCTCATTTAAATAAAGGTATCTCCCAATGATTCCGTCTACCTTCATTTGATAACTGTCAGATTGTCCAAAAATACATTGCATTTCATTAACAAGATACTCTGATGGACTTTTTTCAAATAGATCCACAGCCATGGATTTAAAGTTGAATCGGTCTGTCAATTCTTTCACGAAATCCAATAATTCAAGCGGTGGATTGCTGTAATCCTTCAACAGCGAACCACTCGTCATATCGCCTAACAACAGCTTTTTATGAGCGAAAAACGAGTTGCCTAATCGAACAACGCGCCATTCGTATTCATGGGGAATGTATTCTTGTAGTAAAACGAAATCTCGTTGAGCATCCATTGCGCGAGCCTTGTAAACTGCGTATTTTTCTATGATTTTTTTTGGTGCCAACATAAGATTAAAAGCACGGTTGATTATTTTTCCCTTTTTCAAATTAGGTCCAACCCTTTTTTTTGCACCGTTTCCTTGAAATGTTTCTCGAATATATTGTAATAATTCCTTTTTATTCTCAATGATTACAACTCCACTTCCAGAAGCTCCTATGTTGGTCTTTGCTACTATCGGAAAGGAGGATAGTTTGTTAGAAAAATTAATAGCTTCATCCTCAAAATAAAATACGTTCGTTTTTGGATGAGGTATCTTATTTGCTTTCAACCAATAGGAAAAATACTTTTTATTCTCGTAGATTTTGATTTCATTGAAAGTGGGAAAACAAGGTATTCCGATTTGATTAACAAGAATGTCGAGTCGTTCATCGTATAAAACCTTAAATGGTGTTGTCAAACCGGATGGTTTGGCTAAAAGAAGATTTGGTTTTTGCTCTTGAATCTCTTCTAGCCATTTCTCTCGAGTTAAATCTACAACCGAATAAGAAATGTTTTTATTGATACATGACCGAACCCATCTCTCTTCTGAATTTGGAATTTCGTTCTTTAAAATGACTACTTTCATCGTGAGATTAGGTTCGCTTTTAATAGCATGTCAAAAAAAATTGGATTGGAAAACTTGTGCCAATAACCTTCATTCGTTTCGTTATTTCCTTCCTCTAAGTCTTTAAAATACTTCTCCTTATCGAAAATTTCCCAAACTTCGTCGGAAATCTCATTTGCCTTCCTCTTGACAAATTGAATATACCAATCATCGTATTTAAATGATGGATAATTTTTTATTTTTTTAAATGTTTTATTGTAAAATCGAATTAAGGCATAATACCAGGCACCTTTCTGATAATCGGATGGTTTGTATCCGTTTGACAATGGTATGTCTAATAATGCCTGCTCGAAATACTTCAAAAGCAGACAGTAAAGTTCAGGGTGGTTTAACTTGGAAATTTTACTATTCGGACGACGCGTATAATGAAATCGAGTTTTGATCAGAACTTCCTGAAACTCATTAGTCATAAAAACTGGAACCACTTCAGGAACAAATGTTTTAAATAGTTCAATGTCTTGGCGATGATGAATATTAGCGATCAGGTGGTATAGAAAATAAAAGGTGCTTTCTTTTCTTGAATCGGACATCCAAGGCAATTTTGAAATTTCTTTTTGAATTAAGTTTAATTCTATCTCACTAGGTGTTTGTATGAAATAATCGAATAATGTTTTTTTACAACTTTTTTTTGTCGAATCACCATGAAATTGGTTGAAATAGTCGGAGGTAAAATAATTATTGAGTGAAAGTCCTCTGATTGATTCACCGCCAAAGTGCCCTGTGAACAAGATTTTTATTGGATTTTTAGAAGTAAATTCTTGAATTGCTGCAGTTCGATGTGCGCGATGGAAATGAGCTTCTCCTTTGCCTCTCGCAATGGTTTCGTTTACCCACTTCTCATACCAATCGACATCAATCTTGTCTTTTACAACATGAACAAATTTCAAATTGAATTTCTCACATATTTGTTTCGAAATAATAATGTCTCGGTTGCGCGGATCTCCGTAGGTAAAACAGATAGGTTTTTTTTTCAAATAAAGTAAAACAGATAAAATTAAACGAGAATCAAAACCACCAGTAAGTGTTAAGCCTATCTCGTCATCTTTCAAATCGATAGTCTTATTTCTTATCAGTTCTTCTAAATAAAAACTCAGGTCTTTATGGTCATTCGAAGGATATTTTTTCGATAATTCAAAAAGTTTTGTTGTATTTGAAATTTCATTAAGATGTTTCTTTACATCATGATGGAACAAGCTGAAAAGACCAAGTTCAATCTTATTTAACTCCATCTGAAGCGAATTGATTTTTTAACAGCAATAATAATATACTTACAATTGCCCCTAGAATGAAAAGTATGTAACCTCTCAAATTTACACCTTGCATGGTTCCTCCAATGGATAAGAATGCTTGGACGGCAATTAGAGAAAATCCCATGGCGGAAAGCTCATTAATTAGGTTGTTCTGCTTTACTTTTTGTCTTACCAGCCAAATAAACCAGCCAATTTTGTAATAAAGGTATAGGAATAATCCAAGTCCAACTAGACCTGCTCCTCCCAACATATTCATATAATCAACGTGAAGCATTCGTTTGTGGCCATTAAAGTCTTTTTTAAGAAAAACATCAAACCCAAAGAAAAGCCTTAATGCTCCTTCCTCTAAAGCATCTTCAATTGTAAATTTCACCTCCAACATTCTACCCTCTGTTTCGCTCTCCTGAAGTTGATTGTAGGTCATGGAAACTCTTTCTTGTCTAGATTGAAAGCGCTTTTCGATAATGGGAAAATAGAGAGGAGAAGTCAAAATGATAATGAGAAGAACTAGAGGTAAGAATTGAAAAATCCTTGATTTGAATGGAGTAAACACCAAATATGCTAAGAAACCGAACATCAACGCCAAAATCGCAGAACGCTTCATTCCTAAAATCACGATCAAAATACCAACTAGTAATAATATAAAGGCTAATAGTTTCCAACGTCTGTTTTTCTCTATTCTAAGAAAAGTTGGAATTGTTAAAATGAAAACAACCATTGCTTTTGTCATGTTTACACCTGTTTCTCCAAATAATACAGAGTCATCCATGTATGAACCTTTCCCAATGCCAGTTAAATTAGAGAATAAAAAATAGAGTTCTTGCAATAACAACGCAATGACAATAGCACGAAGTAAAAGATTAAGTTTTTCCAGGGAGTTGAATGTTTGGAAGCTGACAATAAACAAAAGGCTGGTTATGATAACCTTGTTGTAGATGTATAAAGAAGTCAAGGGTTCACTCGAAAACCAACACAGAATAAATAAATAGAAAACAAATACGATAGTCGGTGTAGTTAAGATATGATTTCGATAAACAACAAACAAATACCAAAATAAAAAAAGGGTTAAAACAATTCCCCTAAAAACTCCGGGATTAAATGTTCCTGGTAAAAATGGTGTCGCTAAGGAAGAAACTACATTAAAAATTGGGATTATCAAAATAAAAGAAAAAAGTAACCCATATTTTCTTATGAAACTAATCATTAATATAAATTGTTAATTCCTTTATGTTTTTTACAAAGTAATTATTCGATTTCAAATAAACATATATGTTTTCTATATCAGTCTTATATTTTTCATTAATCCAATCAGACGGAATCTCCCAAAAAATACATTTTTGAATATCCATATTATATAGCTGCATTAAATTATAAACTCCAGTCGAATAAAAAGTCATAAAATAGCCAGGCGTTTTTTGACTTTCCAATTTATCGATGTATTCGATTGGGAAATCAAAATCCAATAAATTCCAATTACTAGGTATATATTCTCTGTTCGTAGAGCGATGAGGCAAATAGTAACAGTTTTTACCTTTATTGGAATAAAATTTAAAGATATCATTCACATAATCAATGTATTTTTTAGCGGAAATAACATTGTTATATACCAATGGTTGTCCTAAAAAATAAATGTTATCCTCAAAAAAAGGTCTATAATTATAATTTGTAATATTCTCTAATCGATGCCTTACGATTTTAAATTTTGTTGATTCAACATTAAAAACCGTGTAAAATGAATAATTGTTAAATTCTTTCTCTTTGAGGACTTGATTTTCTTCTCTACGTAAAATGTTTACGGTTGAAAAACCGTCATCGAGAACGAAGACCAGATCATTCTGAAGTTTAATTAATTTCAAATATTTGTGATTGTAATTTCCCCAGAAAATGATGGCATCAGTTTGTCTAATTTGTCTGTAAATTAATCTGAAAGTAATGTAATTGTATAACTCTGATAAAATAGATTTTAGCTTATTCTTAGTTTTTTTATTCTTTCCATTCCAAGGATACTTTACTGAATCCCATTGGTTTTCATCGATAATGCTTTTAAATTGCCTCAAACTCCTATTGTAATCTGACAAAACGATTAAGTGTTTTTCTTCGAATGCAAATCGATCATCCAAAGAAGCTTGAAGCGCGTATAGATAATTTAGTGGAGTAATGACAAAAAAATATGCTTTCAACTCGCTAATTTATTCTTTATTATAAGTGGGTTCCCGTATGCGATAGAATTAGCAGCAATATCTTTAAAAATTGTCGTGTTTGCACCAATAATAGTTTTGTCTCCAATTATATTATCACCAATGATTTTAGA
>JBMLTP010000089.1:7503-8503 GCA_049239885.1 Crocinitomicaceae bacterium | reverse complement strand
AATGACGCTGTTCCTCATTTAGTCGCATATTTCTTGAACTCATAGCGAGACCATCCTTTTCACGCACTGTTGGGCAGCCAACAATCTCAATCTGAGGAAGTTCCTCTTTGGTCATTCTTCGAATATGAGCCAATTGTTGGAAATCCTTTTGGCCAAAATAAGCTTTTTCAGGTTTCACCAAATGAAAAAGATTATGAACCACATGAACAACTCCTTTAAAATGACCTGGACGGAATTTTGCCTCCAATACTTCGTCGAAATGACCTAAATCGATTGATTTAAACTGATCATTTGAAGGGTAAATTTCATTTACTTCCGGATTAAAAACAAGGTAATTTGAGCAATTCTCCTTCAATAAAGCCATATCCTTTTCAATTGTTCTTGGATAATGAAGAAGATCTTCTTTGTTGTTGAATTGAGTTGGGTTAACAAAAATGCTTACAACTACAATGTCATTTTCTTCAGATGCACGTTGAATAAGCCGCAAATGACCTGCATGTAATGCCCCCATTGTTGGAACAAAACCAATATTTTTTGAATTGTTTCTAGCTTCAGCCAGTACTTTTTGTAATTCAACAACAGTTTTTACTATCATTTCCTTTGACGTATCAAGAGCAAAGCTATGGCTTTTTATGAAAGTTCGTGAAAAATTAGTAACTTTGCATCCTATCAATTTTGAATGGAAAAGAAAAAAGTTCTATTTATTTCCCAGGAAATATTCCCATTTTTACCTAAATCAGACATTTCTTCAACAGCCAGAAGGTTGCCGCAAGTAGTTCAAGAGGCGGGAAAAGAAATTCGCGTTTTTACTCCTCGTTTCGGAGCTATAAACGAGCGCAGACATCAACTTCATGAAGTTATTCGTTTGTCTGGTTTAAATATTTGCATTGACGACCACGATCATCCGTTGATTATTAAGGTTGCATCTGTTTCATCAGCAAGAATGCAGGTATATTTTATCGATAACGATGAGTATTTCAAACGCAAAGCCACTTTTAGC
>JBMLTP010000089.1:0-7493 GCA_049239885.1 Crocinitomicaceae bacterium | reverse complement strand
GTTTTTTTTTTTGTTTGAATCTTTTTAATCACAAACATTGCTGTTATTTTTTAAGGAACACGTTTTTTTTTAAAAACCAAACACGACACTTCAAGACGAAAATGGTAAATTTCATATTGATAATGATGAGCGAGCAATGTTCTTCTGTCGAGGAGTATTGGAAACAGTTAAGAAACTAGGTTGGCAGCCTGATGTCATTCATTGCCACGGATGGTTGACAGGAATAATGTCGCTTTACATCAAACACATTTACAATAAAGATCCTCATTTTAAAGACACGAAAGTTGTTTATTCATTATATAACGAGGCGTTTGATGTTCCTTGGGATAAACGTTTTGCGGAGAAATTAAAATTTGATGGATTTCCAACTGAAGTGGCAAAGAAATTTGAAGATACTTCTTTCTTAAACGTAACTAAGTCATTCATTGATTATTGTGATGGCCTTTCAATCGCAGTAGACAATTTAAATCCTGATCTTAGGACCATTTTTGACGCCGCAATGCATTGCCATAAATTGGACTATGTGCAAGAAGAAAATCAAGCGAAGGAATTCTCAGTTTTCTTTGACAAAGTTGTCGATGAAACCGTTTTGGCTTAAGTACATGAACAACCGTCGTAATCTTTCCCTTGTATTTTTTCTCGCATTGGTTATTTTCAGTGCATGTAAAAAAAAAGACTTTTTGAATGGGAAGGATGCCATCAATTCCGATGAAATTTTGAATGGTATTACTACTGACACGTTTGATATCATAACGTATACCATAGCCGAAGATTCAACCATTACAAGTAATCCAGCTAATTCAGTTTTAGGAAGCTACAATGACCCGAAGTTTGGCAAAATGCAAGCTTCTTTTTACACACAATTTAGATTGGGAACAGTAAATCCGGATTTCGGAGATGTCAATTCAATTAAAATTGATTCATTCGTTTTAGCCTTGAAATATGTGGGTTATTATGGAGATTTAGGTGCACAGTCGTTTGAAGTTTTTGAAATGGATGAATCGATTTACCTCGATTCTAATTATTACGCATTTTCTGATAAAGCAACTAAAAACACGAATTTAATTCCAGTTGGAAAAAGATATATTATCCCCAATCCGAATGAAAAAACTGTTGTGGGTGAGGATACGGTTGACGCTCAAATGCGAATTCAACTTGATACGAATTTCGCTAAGTATTTGATAAACGAGGCAAAATTTGGAATTGGTTTCACGAGTAACGAAAATTTCTTAAATTTTTTCAAAGGAATAAAAGTAAAAACAGGCAATTCGAATCAATCGAAAGGAGAGGGTGGGATATTTTACTTTAACCTTAATGACCCAGCTTCCAAGGCTACTATTTATTTCACTCAGGATACGGTGAGTAAGTCTTTTGATTTGTTGATTAATACAAGTTGTGCTGATTTTAATCATGTAGAAATTGAAAATGTTAGCTACCCAATTCAAAATGTTTTAGCTGATTCATCAAAGGGTTTGACTGAGTTTTATGCACAAGCATTCAAGCATCGAGCAGTTGTTAAAATTCCTGGTTTGAAAGATCTATCTGAGAAAGCAGTTATTCATCGTGCTGATTTAACCCTCCCGATTCAATATCAAACAGGTTATAGATACCGACCTGGATTCAGTGTTTCAGCAGCTACCAAATTGAAAAGCACGGATTTAAATTATACCAATTTGGGAATCCTTGGAGAATTGAATGATGCTAAAAAGCATTTTAATTTAAACTTAAAAAATTATGTTCAAGCGGTGGTCAACAAAAACATAGAAAATAACGGAGTTGTAGTTTCTCCGAGATTTTTCATCAACACTGCAGAACGAATTATCTTCAATGGAAAAAATACTACAAATAAAAATCGACCGAAATTAATTCTAACCTATACAACATACTAGCTTATGTGTGGAATTGTCGCCTATATTGGGAAAAAACAGGCTTTCCCAATTGTTCTTAAGGGTTTAAAAAGATTAGAGTACCGTGGATACGACAGTGCTGGAGTTGCCCTTTTGAATGATGGAAACTTGAACATTTACAAACGTTCTGGAAAGGTATCCAATCTGGAGGAGTTTGCACTTCAAAATAATGTTGAAGGTCATGCCGGAATTGGGCATACACGTTGGGCAACGCATGGTGCACCAAATGATGTTAATGCTCATCCTCATTTTTCGAATGATGGATCCCTTGCTCTTATCCATAATGGTATCATTGAGAATTACGACATACTGAAAAAAGATTTAACCGCTAAAGGATATTCGTTTAAAAGTGAAACTGATACCGAGGTTTTAGTTCATTTGATAGATGACATTCGCAAAAATGAAAATGTTTGGTTTGGTGAAGCTTTGAGAAGAGCTTTGCATCATGTTGTCGGAGCATATGCGATTGTAGTAATTTCAAAAGATGAACCAAATAAACTCGTGGCAGCTAGAAAGAGCAGTCCACTTGTTGTTGGTATAGGAAATGAAGGAGATTTTTACCTTGCTTCTGATGCCACTCCAATCGTTGAATATACAAAAAATGTTGTTTACCTTGAAGATGAAGAAATTGCTATAGTCGATTTAGTTGAAGGGCTTCGTATATACAACATTGGTGATCAGGAAAAAACGCCGTACGTTCAACAATTGGAATTGGAACTGGAGGCACTCGAAAAAGGTGGTTATGAGCATTTCATGATTAAAGAAATCAATGAACAGCCAAGGTCTATTGAAGATTGTTTTAGAGGGCGATTGAATGCGACTGAGGGATGGGTCTCTCTTGGTGGAATTCGCGACTATGAACAAAAAATGATCAACGCTAATCGATTGATAATCGTTGCGTGTGGAACATCATGGCATGCTGGATTGGTTGGTGAATATTTAATCGAAGATCTCGCTCGAATTAATGTTGAAGTAGAATATGCAAGCGAATTCAGATACCGCAACCCAATTATTACTGAAAATGATATAGTCATTGCTATTTCTCAGTCTGGAGAAACGGCAGATACCTTGGCCGCATTGGAGTTGGCTAAGTCTAAAGGAGCAACTATTCTTGGAATTTGCAATGTTGTTGGCTCTTCTATTTCGCGGATTACAGATGCAGGGTCTTATACACACGCAGGTCCGGAAATTGGTGTTGCTTCAACAAAGGCATTTACAGCGCAAGTGACAATTCTAACACTGATGGCATTGTCTCTTGGACATAAAAAAGGAACGATTAGTGATTCCAAGTTTCATACATTATTGGCTGAATTAGAAGCTATACCAAATAAAGTCAAGACGGTTTTGGAGTCGAATAAAGCGATTGAGAAAATTGCAGAGGAATATAAGAATGCATCTAATGCTCTTTATTTAGGTAGAGGCAGTTCTTTCCCAGTGGCACTGGAAGGCGCTCTGAAGTTGAAGGAAATATCCTACATACATGCAGAAGGTTATCCAGCTGCTGAAATGAAACATGGGCCTATCGCATTGATCGATGAAAACATGCCCGTTTTTGTAATAGCGACTCATGGTAATTCATATGAGAAAGTTGTCTCAAATATTCAAGAAGTTAAGGCTCGAAAAGGAAAAATCGTAGCAATCGTTACTCAAGGAGATAAGCACGTCAAGGAATTAGCGGATCACATAATCGAAATCCCTGAAACTGATGAATTTTTAGTGCCTTTGTTAGCGACAATACCATTCCAGTTACTTTCATATCACATTGCGGTTATGCGCGGATGCAACGTTGACCAACCAAGAAATTTAGCTAAATCTGTTACTGTTGAGTAAAAGGATTATTTAAGGCAACTTAAGTTAAATATTTTCGTTAAATTAGAAAAAAAGATGTGTTGAAATCAACATTGCTACTTATAATAATTGGTTTTTTATCTTTTGTCAATATTACTTTTGGTCAAGTAACTGCTGCAGACTGTATTAATGCTGTTAATATATGCCAAAATGCTAATTTTGCTATCGATCCGAATGGACCTGGCGCAGTTGCAGATTTTCAATCTGGTACTATTTCAAATCCTTCCACGAATCCTGCATCAGGAAATTCTGGTTGTTTGTTAGGTGGTGAAATAAATCCAACTTGGATGGTTATTAATATTGCTGGTTCAGGAACACTTCAGTTCTCACTTGGACAAGATAATGGTTTAGGATGTTTTGATTGGATCATGTGGCCATACTCTGCCAATGGTTGTACTCAAATCTTAAATAATCAAATAGCCCCAGTACGATGCAATTGGAATGGGGCTTGTGAGGGATATACAGGGATAGCAAACCCCCTTCCCGCTGGAGGTGACCCAAGTAATTTTGAACCACCGTTAAATGTAACTGCAGGGCAACAATACCTACTGTGTCTATCTAATTACAGCAGTCAAACTACCAATGTGCCTTTAAACTTTTTTGGAACAGCAAATGTTAGTTGTAATACCGTTTTACCTGTTACAATAAATAGCTCTACCATTTGTCCAGGTCAGTCAGCTACTCTCACTGCTACAGCAGTAGGAGCAACTTCTTATTTGTGGACCCCAGGAGGTCAAACCACAGCTTCTATAACGGTTTCACCTGGTTCAACTACAACATATTCATGCACGGTTAATGGAACAGCGCCCAATGGTGGCATATCGACCGGTGCTGCTTCGGGTACTGTTACTGTTTTAGCTTCTAATGACCCTCAGTGCGGTTGTACTGTCTCTGCATCAAATAACGGCCCTGTGTGCATTGGAGCACAATTTAATTTAAATGCTACTAATGTTAATGGTGGAACTTATGTTTGGACCTTAGCAGGAAACACAATTGGAAATACACAAAATGTCACTAATTTGCCAGCAGCTTCAGTTGGTAGCTTCCCCATAATAGTTACCGCTACAGATAATCTAGGTAATACGTGTTCGGGAACAACAACGGTTGTCGTTAATCCACTGCCAAACGTTTCGGCGGGTATTGACCAAAGTACTTGTTTGGGTAATTCGATAACTCTTACAGGCACTGGTGCAAATACCTATCAGTGGTCTGGTGGCGTTCAAAACGGAGTAGCATTTACACCAAATTCAAATTCGATATATACAGTTACAGGAACCGATGTGAATGGGTGCGTAAATTCCGATGACGTCAATGTGAGTATACTTTTCGCTCAAATGCCCTCAATTACCCCAAGTATAACGTTGGGATGTGTACCGTCAACAATTATTTTTACGAACAATAATCCTACAACTCAAAATTGTCAATGGTCATTTGGGAATGGCACTACGGGTGTTGGTTGTGTGAGTCAAACGGCTACATATGGCCAAGTTGGTTGTTATGATGTTTCGTTAACTCAAACCGACAGTCAAGGTTGTGATACTTCAGTAACGTTCAATGATATTGTATGTATTGAAGATGTGAAGGCTGAGTTTTATGTTAATCCGGGAACGATTGGACCAGGAAATTCTACTGTTAGTTTTTATAATGTATCAATAGGTGGGCAAGATTATTTATGGGATTTTGGAGATGGTGAAACTTCTACGGCATTCGAGCCTTCGCATGTTTATGCAACAAGTCTTCAAACAGGATATGTCGCGACATTGGTTGCAATCTCTCAAGCGGGCTGTATAGATAGCACAACAATGCCCATAGCCTATGAGGAACAGTTAATATTTTACGTTCCAAATTCCTTTACTCCAGATGCGGATGAACATAATCAACTTTTTACGCCTGTTTTCACATCTGGGTTTGCCCCAAACAATTTTGAAATGACAATTTACAATCGATGGGGTGAAATGATTTTCGAGTCTCGAGATCACACTAAGGGATGGGATGGTTCTTACGGATTAAAAGGTGGAGTAGTTCAAGCGGGATTATATACTTGGATTATCCGATACAAACCGAAAAATACAGATGAAAAACTTGTCGTTAATGGATTTGTAAATGTATTAAGATAATACTATTGAATCTAAACGAAAAAAGCTACCCTTTGGTAGCTTTTTATATTTTATTAGGTTGGATTTTTATTTTTCAGAAGTTAAACTCGCTTTCAAAAACTCACGATTCATTCTCGCAATATTTTCAAGAGAAATTCCTTTCGGGCACTCTACCTCACAGGCTCCTGTGTTTGTACAGTTTCCAAAACCTTCTTCATCCATCTGACGAACCATATTCAATACGCGTTCTTTCGCCTCAACTTTACCCTGAGGAAGAAGTGCGTATTGAGAAACTTTAGCTCCGACAAATAACATTGCTGAACCATTTTTACAAGTTGCTACACACGCTCCACATCCGATACATGCAGCAGCCTCAAAAGCTTTGTCAGCGTCAGTTTTGGGCACAGGAATAGCATTTGCATCCATTGTTCTTCCAGAGGTATTTACTGAAACAAAACCTCCGGCTTGTTGAATACGATCAAAAGAACTTCGGTCAACAACTAAATCTTTAACGATTGGAAATGCTGCAGATCTCCATGGCTCAACATAAATCGTATCACCATCGTTGAACATACGCATATGTAATTGGCAAGTAGTTGTACCCGTATCTGGCCCATGAGCTCGACCGTTAATATAAAGAGAGCACATTCCACATATTCCTTCTCGACAATCGTGATCGAATGCAACTGGTTCTTTTTGTTCGTTTATCAACTGCTCGTTCAATTGATCTAGCATCTCTAGAAAAGAGCTGTCAGTTGAAACGTTGTCCAATTTGTAGGTTTCTAAAGAGCCTTTTGCTTTATTATTCTTCTGTCTCCAGATTTTAAGCGTTATATTGATGAACTTTGAGGCCATAATTCCTTTACTTATAATTATTTATAATTTCTTGCTGCTATCTTAATAAACTCGTATTTCAATTCTTCTTTATGCAAAGTGGCTTTTGTTGCCTCTCCATCTGTATATTCCCACGCAGACGCATATTTAAAGTTTTCGTCATCTCGAAGTGTTTCACCTTCGGCATCTTGATACTCATCCCTGAAGTGACCACCACAGGATTCATTTCGTTGAAGCGCATCCACAGCCATCAATTGTCCTAGCTCTATGAAATCAGCAACTCGCATTGCTTTTTCCAATTCTGGATTCAATTCATCGGATGATCCAGGCACAAATACATCTTTGTAAAATTCTTCTTTTAATAAGCGTATTTCTTCAATCGCTTCATTTAATCCTTTTTCATTTCTCCCCATTCCAACTTTATTCCACATGATTAAGCCCAATCTCTTGTGGAAATAGTCAACTGATTTAGTGCCTTTATTATTCAAGAAACGATTGATAGATTCCTTTACATCATTTTCTACCGCATCAAATTCAGGAGTATCTGTAGGAATTTTTCCGGTGCGAATTTCATTTGCTAAATAATCAGAAACAGTATAAGGAAGTACGAAATAACCGTCAGCCAGTCCTTGCATCAATGCGGAAGCTCCCAGTCGATTAGCTCCGTGATCAGAGAAGTTCGCCTCACCAGCAACAAAACACCCTTCTATCGAGCTCTGTAGGTTATAATCTACCCAAACTCCACCCATTGTATAGTGAACTGCAGGATAAATCTTCATCGGAGTTTCGTATGGATTTTCATCCGTAA
>JBMLTP010000088.1:0-8574 GCA_049239885.1 Crocinitomicaceae bacterium | reverse complement strand
CGTTGTTCCGATCCTCGTTGAAGGAATGAAAGAGCAACAAAAAATGATTGAAGAACTTAAGGCTGAAATTGAATTATTAAAGTCTGAGATTAAAAAAGATTAAAATGACGGTTAAGTATATTTTTTCTTCATTATTTCTTTTTTATAGTCTTGTTTTAGGTTCCCAAACAATGAATAATAATGGTGGGTTCATAACAGCTCAGCCAGGATCATTCATTTATGTCAATGGGAGTGTTTCAAATAACAACACAGGTATTTTAGCTGTTAATGGAAACGGAACTCCAACAAGTTCTGAATTATATGTTACTCAAGATGTAACAAACAATTCGACCATTAATGCAGATGGTTACATCAGGCTGTTAGGAAACTGGATAGATAATAATAATTTCAATTCGACATTGGGAACTGTATTTTTTGAAGGTGCTAATCAGTATTTAGGTGGAACTTCCATCACTCAATTTTTCAACGTTACTTTGGATGGCACTGGAATTAAGACACAACAAGTTGACAAAATTGCCAAAGGAACTCTTGATTTAAAACACCTTCATTTAAATACAGACATTTATGGTTTTTATGTAACGAACGCTGCGCTTAATTCTGTTCTAAGAACTACTGGATTTGTTTCAAGTGCAAATGGTGGATTTCTTGCCAGAACAACTCAAAATACTGGAATGTATCTATTTCCAACTGGTTCAAATGCAAATACAAGTGCCAACATACCGGGATCCGGAACATTTCGATATAGACCTATTGAGCTCAATCCAACAAACGCTAATCTGAATGTGTATAGTGTTCGAATGGCAAACTTGGACGCTACGTTAGAAACATACAACCGTAATAGTGCAGAGCCAATTATCTGTGAAGCAAATCCTTTATTTTATCACCAAATTGATCGCATTTCTGGAACAAGTTCAGCAGATATTGGTGTTTGTTTTATTCCTGCAACTGATGGTCAATGGAGTGATTTGGCACGCTGGAACATTACTGCTAACGGCATTTGGCAGGATATTCCTGCTGTAAACCTTTCAAATATCACGGGATTTACAAAATCAACGGCAACAGGATGGAATAATTTTGGTGATATACCCTACATCCTTACGAATCTAAATCCTACTTCGCCAACAATTAATACGGAAGCTATCACCGGTTGTGCTCCATTAACTGCATCACTTCAAACAACTGGGTTAGCGGGTGTAACATATTCTTGGTCAGCTAACGGAAATCCAATAGGAACTGGTGTTACTTTAAGCGAAATTTTTAATAACTCGGGATGTTACGATATCACATTATTGGCAAGCATCGGAAATTGTACAGCCAGTTCAACCTCATTGGATCTAGTTTGCGTTGATAACTCACCAAATGCAGCATTTACCAGCAGTATCCTTCAATTTTCAGGCGGAACTGAAAATGTTACATTTACAAATAATTCAACGGGATCAGACTCCTATTTTTGGGATTTTGGTAATGGAAATTCATCTACCACAATGAGTCCAACTATTGTCTTTAATAATACAACAGGAAATACACTTGTTACATTGTATGCACTGACAGACAACGGGTGTATTGATTCTGCCAGTTTAGTTATTACTTATCTTGAAGATGCGATTTTTTACGTTCCAAATTCATTCACTCCAGATCAAGATGAATTCAATCAAACTTGGGGACCTGTTTTCACGCAAGGATTCGACCCATTCAATTTCGATTTATTTGTTTTTAATCGATGGGGAGAAGTTATCTGGGAAAGTCATGACGCCTCAAAAAAATGGGACGGAACTTATGGTGTTAAAGGCTTGGATTGTCCTGACGGAGTTTATACATGGAAAATATCGTTCAAACCAAAAGAAACCGATAAAAAGATTTCTTTAACAGGTTCTATCAATCTGATAAGATAAAAATTACTTTTTTCGAAAGAATATTTTCACTGGTACACCTTCAAAATTAAACTGTTCGCGTAAACGATTTTCGAGAAATCTCTTATAAGAATCTGGAATATATTGTGGTAAATTGCAAAATATTGCAAAAGAAGGAGCATGTGTTGGCAATTGCTGAACGAACTTAATTCGAATGTATTTTCCTTTAATCGCTGGTGGAGGTGTCGCATTGATAATATCAAGCATTACCTCGTTCAATTTATGTGTTGGTATTTTTCGAGTTCGATTTTCACAAACTTCCATTGCCTTTTCTAATGCCTTATGAATTCGCTGTTTAGTGATGGTTGAGGTAAAAATGATTGGAACATCATTGAAAGGCGCAAGTTGTTCCCTCAAAGTTTTTTCAAACTGGATCATGGTGTTTTGATCCTTTTCGACTAAATCCCATTTATTAACAATAACAACAACTCCCTTGGAATTCTTCTCAATCATATAATAAATACTCAAATCTTGTTTCTGAATTCCTTCAGATGCATCAATCATTAACAAACAGACATCAGCATTCTCAATTGTTCGAACAGAACGTAAAACGGAATAATACTCTATATCCTCTGTTACTTTCGCTTTTTTACGTATTCCAGCCGTATCAATAAGTAGAAAATCAAAACCAAAAGCCTTAAATCTGGAATGAATAGCATCCCTTGTTGTCCCTGAAATATCGGTTACAATGTTACGTTCCTGACCTGTCAAAGCATTTACCATCGATGATTTTCCAACATTTGGTCTACCGACAATTGCAATTCTAGGCAAAGAATCTTCTTCGCGAATTGACTCATCTTCTTTTTTGAAATGATTAACCATTTCATCTAAAAGTTCACCTGTTCCTCCTCCATTGGTAGCGGAAAGATCAAAAACGTCTCCTAAACCAAATGAATAAAATTCGGATGAGAGTCCAATTCTGTCGGTATTGTCAACCTTATTTGCCGCGACTAAAACTGGTTTTTTAGATTTACGAAGCAATTGAGCTACAATTTCGTCCATCTCGACAATTCCTGTCATAACATCAACCATAAAAACAATTACAGTTGCCTCTTGGATTGCAATTTCTACTTGTTTACGAATTTCTCCTTCAAAAATATCCTCGTGAGTTTTGGCATAACCTCCTGTATCTATTACAGAAAATTGATACCCATTCCACTCTCCTTTACCATAAATTCGATCTCTTGTTACACCACTTACTTCTTTAACAATTGCATCACGTGATTCCGTTAACCGATTAAATAGAGTCGATTTTCCAACATTTGGTCTTCCCACAATCGCAACAATATTTCCCATTTGATTCTTTTTATATTCGTTACCTAATAACCGTAACGTTTCAATTTTGCTTCAGTTGATCGCCAATCTTTGTCAACCTTAACGTAATTTTCAAGATATACTTTCGTTCCAGTAAATTTCTCTATTTCAATTCGAGCCTCTCTACCAATTCGCTTCAACATTTCCCCTCCTTTACCAATGATAATTCCTCGCTGTGAATCTCGTTCCACTATAATTAAAGCGCGAATTTTAGTCATCAAACCTTCTTCTTTGTATTCTTCAATTTCTATTTGACAACTGTAGGGTATTTCCTTTTGACAATGAAGAAAAATTTTCTCTCGAATGATTTCAGAAACAAAAAAGCGCATTGGTCGATCTGAAATTTCCTCTTTGTCATAGTAAGGCGGATTTTCAGGAATCAACTCCAGAATTCGACTCCAAACCTGATCGATATTGAAATCGTGTAAAGCTGAAATTGGAAAAATAATTGCATTAGGAAGTTGCTCTTGCCAATAGAGAACACGTTCGGTAAGTTTTTCTTGATTTGAAAGGTCAATTTTATTTATTAGACAAAGAACAGGAACTTTTAACTTCTTAATTTTCTCAAGGGTTTCCTTGTGGTTCATTTCCGATTCAAAGGTATCAGTTATGAAAAGTAAAACGTCAGCGTCTTTCAATGATGCATTAACATAATCCATCATGATTTCGTGCATCTTGTATGCTGCATTTACAACACCTGGTGTGTCAGAAAAAACGATTTGATGATTTTCATCATTTACAATTCCTAAAATTCGGTGTCTTGTCGTTTGTGCCTTGGATGTAACTATAGAAAGTTTCTCCCCAACCAAACGATTCATTAGGGTTGATTTTCCAACATTTGGACTTCCAACGATATTTACAAATCCGGATTTGTGTGACATTTAATTAAATTGACCGCAAAGGTACGACAAATCAGACAAAGCACTTAAGATTATTTTCAAGGAATGAAAGCTGGTTCCTTTTAAACCATTTTTTGTCTTTTTATAAGAAATTCCAATAAAACCTGGTTATAACCTGATGCGATTGGTGCGGGCATAAAATCAATTCGGTAGTTAGCACAACGCATTTTGATTTCGTTGAAATAGTTTTGGATTCCTTCCACATATTTCGCTTTCACCTCAGCCGGTTGTAGCCGCATCTTCTCACCTGTCTCCATATCAATAAGTTGATAAGGCCTATTTTCCAAGTCAAAATCAACTTCCAAAGACTGATTTACAACATGAAATAGAATTACTTCATGTTTGTTATGTTTGAGGTGATTCAACGCTTGAAATAATTCATCTATACGCTCCGGATCATCGAGTAAATCTGAAAAAACAACAACCAAACTTCTGCGATGTGTCAATTCTGCGATATCGTGTAATACTTGAATGGTGTTTGTCGTAACTCGTTTATCTTCTTGATAGTGATGAAATCGTTTTTCCAATTCACTAAAAAGAAAACGATGGTGCACTGGAGATGACTTCGCCTGGGTATGAAGTTCTATTTTCTCATTAAAAAACGTAAGTCCAACAGCATCTCGCTGTCGTTTCAAAAGTTCTATCAAACTTGCCGCGGCATATACTGAGAACTCAAATTTTGAAATATCGTCCTTTTCAAAATACATGGAACTTGAGCTATCAATCACTATCTGGCATCGTAGATTCGTCTCCTCCTCGTATTTTTTGGTAAACATTTTTTCCGTACGACCATAAAGTTTCCAATCGATATGGCGGGTAGATTCTCCAGTATTATATAAACGATGTTCAGCAAATTCAACAGAAAACCCGTGAAAAGGACTCTTGTGTAAACCTGTAATAAATCCCTCGACCACTTGCTTGGCAAGTAATTCAAGATTCCCATATTGGGCTAAACGAAGACGATCGATTTGTGTCATTGGATGATTAAATACGAATTTACCAATTCTAAGAGAATGATTCTAGAAATTTCGTTAATTCTGAAAATAAATTTTCAATAACCTATAGGTATGTAATTCAAGATTTACGAATTGCGGTAAACAGAGGCTATCGATTCATTTCCAATAACAAGTTGATTTACGATTTATTAAAACAAATTTCATTTGAAGTCGACAATAAATATTTTTTTGTTCTAAAAAGAAAAATTATTTCTATAATTTTGTGAAAATTTTAATAAAATGAAAAATTCTAAAAAATTAGTTTATGCTTCATTAGCTGGAGTAGCAGCACTTACAGTAAGTAGCTGTGGTAAATACGAAGATGGTCCAAAGTTCTCTTTGTTGTCTAAAAAAACGCGAGTTGCTGGTGATTGGGATGTAAAATCAGTTGGAAGTGAAGTATTAGGAGCAGATTATGGCTTAACTATGACATTTGACAAGGATGGTTCTATGAAATGGACCTACACTTATGGTTCTTATTCAGAATCATACGTGGGAAGCTGGGACTTTTCTTCAGATAAAGAAAATTTGGTAATTACAGTTGATGGGGACATTGACACGTTAGAAATAAAAAGATTAACAAACAAAGAAATGTGGTTGGACGATGATTACACTTCTGTGGATGGCGATATCTGGAAATTGGAAGCTAAATAATTTTTATACTTCAAGTGAAAGCCTCCTCAGTGAGGCTTTTTTTATTTATGGAAAAAAAATATCAAATAAATTATTCGAAGAGTCTTAACGACCTTCTATCACAAGAAAAAATCAGTGTCGCTCTGTCAACCTATCAAGCTGGAAAAATTATTCTTATTAGTTCAAGAGATGGAATCTTGCATCAACTTCCAATTTCTTTTAAAAAACCAATGGGAATTGCGATTCAAGGTTCAAAATTGGCAGTGGCTTGTATAGACGAAATCCAACTTTTTTCAAAAGAGGAGCAAAACAAAGTATGTAAAAAGAATGACTTGAATGAATTTGATAATATTTATTTGCATCGAGCCACATACCACACCGGGATTCTTGACTTACACGATTTAGAATTCGGAGAAGGTATGATTTGGGGAGTAAATACGCTTTTTTCTTGTCTTGCTGTTTACGATATCAACTTTAGTTTTAGACCTAAATGGAAGCCTCCATTTATCTCTAGCCTAGTTCCTGAAGATAAGTGTCATTTAAATGGGATGGCATTGCAAAATCAGCTACCTAAATACGTAACTGCCTTGAGTAAAGACGATACTAAACAAGGATGGCGAAAAGATAAGTTGAGAACGGGAGTCTTAATGGAAGTTCCTTCAGGAGAGATTATTTTAGAAGGCCTATCAATGCCTCATTCTCCGAGATTACATAATGATCAATTATACGTTCTAGAATCAGGTAACGGAAATCTATTAAAAGTCTCACCAAATGAAAAAAAATCAGAAGTTATCTTCAATTTTAATTGTTTTATACGAGGGCTTTCATTTTTTAAAAATTATGCCTTAATTGGAAAATCAAAAATTAGGGAAACTTCAAAAGACTTTGATGATTTGGACGTCAAAGCAAATTCAACACATGCCGGACTCATATTCTTTGATATGAACAAAAGGGAGGTGATAGGTGAAATTAACTATGAAAATGACATTGAAGAAATATTCGATGTTCAAATTCTAGAAAATACAGAAAACCCAGTAATTATCTCATCTCAACTTGAAAAAATAAATGATGTAATCACTTTTCCTGGGAATGCCTTTTGGAAAAATGAAAGTCAAGATGCAAATTGATTTTTAATTGTTTATGCAACAGTTAAAAAAGCTATCATTTTTTCCAACGCACGTGCTCGATGACTATATTTATTCTTTTCACTTAAATTCATTTCGGCAAACGTTCGGGTTTCATTTTCCGGAATAAAAATCGGATCATAGCCAAAACCATTTGTACCTCTCTTTTCTGATATGATTTGTCCGTTAACAATTCCTTCAAAAATGTGTTGATCGCCGTTAATGATAAGTGTAATAACCGTTTTGAATCGCGCATTTCGATTTTCAATTACGCTTAGCTCATCAATTACGCGATTCATATTTGCATCAGAATTTCTTTCTTCTCCCGCATAACGTGCGGAATGAACACCCGGCTTACCGTTCAATGCTTCAATTTCCAATCCTGTATCATCAGCGAAACAATTCAAATTGAACTTATTAAAAATAAATTGAGCTTTGAAAGCTGAATTAGCCTCAATCGTCGGTTCGTTTTCTGGAATTTCCTCTTGAAAATCAATGTCGTCAAGGGACAATACTTGAAAATCTTTGGGTAACAATTTCTGAATTTCAAATGCCTTATTCGAATTATGCGTAGCGAAAATTAACTTCATTGAAATAAACTTAAATAATTGGATTGATTTGATAGAACTGAATAGCGTTCATTAATTGTTTTTTTTCCTGCTTCTCCAATTTTCTTTCTTAAATCAACATCGGTCAACAGCTTTTCTAATTGAACTTTCCAATCTTCCAATTTGATAGGTAAGAAACCGTTTTCACTATGCGAAACAATTTGTGTATTTACTCCGACTGGTGACATTAACGCTGGAATTCCCAGAGACATATATTGCAAACCTTTAAATCCGCATTTGCCCTCAGACCAAATATCCATTTCTAAAGGCATAATACCAATAGATATTCGAGCTAAATCAGCTATTTCTGTTTCTCTTTTCCATTTTAAAAATCGCAAAGACTTAAGATGATATGCAGGCGCTTCATTCGAAATAATTAGAAACTCAAAATCATATTTTTGCTCTAATTCTTTTATTACCGGAACGATAAAATCCAAATAACGCATGGTCGTATGTGTTCCTGTCCAACCAATTACCAATTTTTCTTGATGATAATCTGTTTGTAAATTATGGTGATTCTCAGTGTCAATCGTGGTTGGAATAACTTGAACATTGGAATTGAATTTTCGGGCATAATTTGCTAAATAATTATTTCCCGCAGAAATACTTCCAGCCCATTTGATGCAATAGCGAACTTTCCAATACGCTTTCAGTCGATGGAACCGAGCGTTAGTTTCGCTATAATTAGGAAGCCAGATTGCGTCATCGAAATCATAATTGTATTCTTTTCTAAAAACTTTTGCTATCAAAAACTCAAAAATTGGCGGACCGATATGAGATGCTTCCCTGTGAATGAAAACGAAATCGTATTTGTAAAGGGTAAAAAGAAGTAAAAAGCGTTTTAAGAAACTTCTAACCACACCCAACATTTTTCGCAGGACTTTTCCCTCTGAATAGAGTGTTTTCCATGTTTTTTGATCCAAAAAAGGAGAAAAATGAATTTCAAAATTATTTTCCTTTAGATAATTGAAATACTGCTCAAATCGAAAACGCTGTGAAGGTGCTTCATCAAATGGATAAGGTGCAATGAATAGAATTTTCTTTTTTTTCATTTATCCAATCAATTTTTGATAAACACTGAAATATCTATC
>JBMLTP010000087.1:0-8126 GCA_049239885.1 Crocinitomicaceae bacterium | reverse complement strand
GAAGAATCCAAGTAATGTTCAAGCTTGGTTTTTGGTGACCAATTCGATGCTGAACTATTAACATCTCCACCTATCATCGCATAGTTACCAAAACAATTGATCTGATGTTGGTTTAAGTTTTCATTTAAACCATCCGCATTTGCCTGTGGATAATAGTGTTCAAGTGAATTTCTTCCTCTCGAAAAATAGAAGTTATCAAAAGCTTGTAAGCCAAAATCAGGAGAACAAAGCGATTGGAAAAAAGCAATACGTTCGTGATTATTTTCTTGTAGATCCTTACCCTTGAGCTTTGAAGCATATTTCTCCCACAACCTAAAATCAAGATAATTGAAAATAAAGGATGAAATTCCTTTTGAAGCGAGGGTTCCATCTCCATAAATCGAATCGAAGTCTAATTGAAGGTTATTTGCATCAACATTTAGTTTCCAAATATTATTTTCGACATCTTTCTCAAGTAAAGTGGAATCAAAACTATTTGGCGACGGAACATTTATTTGATTCAGTTTTGAAGCGTTCAAGTATACATCTTTAAAATACTTTTCTGCAAGTGAAGAAACGAAGTCACAATGGTCTTTAACATTTCGTTCATCTGATCTAAAAAGATAAAGAAGACAGTAAAACAGGTAATTTTTTCGTTGCCTAGCTGAAAAAGATACCTCAAACATCGACAACAACTGTTGTAATTTCAATTGGTTTTCGCTTTTCTCATCAAGATTTTTCAAATAAAAAGAATCACTTTTAGGATCAAGCTGCCATTTCTGTAATTTCCAAGGATTAGTAGTTCTTTCATCCTCTTCTACTGATTGATGAACAAGGTAGTTATCAAGTAAAAATCTAATTTTCAGAAGAGTAACAGCAAACTCTTTCACAAATTCTTCATCGATTATTCCCTTTATTTTATCAAACTCATTTATCAATTCCTTATCATCCAAAATAAAATCATTCGGATCAAATTGCTCGTATTCGCAAAGTTTAATCTTTAAAACAGTTAAAAGAAAGTTTGGGAAGTCGATAATTGGTTGAAACGTATCGTTTTTGTCTTTTTCAATTTTAATTTCAGAATTTTCTGTTGAATTGATGATATCGTTTAAAGTCTGCTTACCCAATTCCCCTTCAACCTTTGGTAAGTCTGAAAATTCACGCACATTGAAATCACAAAACTGCTTTCCAAAAACCTCTTTGTACTTAAACTTTTGTTGAATGTAAACAGCCATATCACTGCAGGCTTCCCAAACGTTATTGAACGTAATTTTGTCCTCACTAGCTGGTAAATTAGAAATCAACCTCGCCTTTATGATTTCATGCTTTTCCAACTGTTCACCCCGTGAATTCATGATTTCGAAATAATGATTTAGATCAATATCTCGCGGCACTTGGTAATGTATAATATGAACCTGCTTTAAAAAGTACTCTTTAAATTTTGGCAAATCATCATTCGAAACAATCTCTTTTAGCGCGTTTTTCGCATATTTGAAACCGTTGACTATTCCCTCATCCTTGTCATCAACATTAAAATTTGGTATCGCTGAAATCGTATCATTCGATTTTTTGCGAGCTCGGTAAGTTAATTTATTTGATTGAGTAATTTCCAAAGCGTGCAGAACAAGGTTAATGGTTGTCAGTCGTTGTTGGCCATCAATAACTTCGAATATGGAGTCACCTTTATCGAATGTAATCAAAGTACCAATGAAATAAGTTGATTTACTCAATTGAAAAGCATCATAAACATCTTGTATCAATGCGCTAATCTCTTCCTTTTCCCAAGCGTAATTTCGTTGATAAATTGGGACTTCGTAACGGGCTTTAGATTGATTATAAATCTCTGCAATGGAACATTCCTTGAGAGGCAAATGATTAGTACTCATTATCAAATTAGAAATTTATTTTTGTTGAAATAATAAAGAAAATTCTGAGGGGTTTCTCCTTCAATCAAATCGATGTTGTCCTGATTCGATTTTAGTTTGGATCTTTCAATTGGACTAATTCTCTCCGATAGTATACTAAAAAGTTTAAGTGGAGCGTCCGAATCTGTAATTTCTTTATAAATATTGAATGAATTGATTAACTTATTGTCCAATTCCAAAACATAGTTTTGAGCTGATTGCCAGCCTAAATTCGTGTATTGCGCTCTGAGTGAATAGGACCAAACAAATGCAAAAACCACAAACTGTTCTAAAAGATCCAAATCTTCTTTTGTTGGTTTTTCCGGGCAAAAACGATCTACATAAAGCAAAATAGTTGTATCAAACAATAATCTGGTTATTTTATTCCCTACTCCATTTTTATATTTGGGTAGATCGAGTGTTTTGACAATTTCATTTCCATTGATGAAATACCCCACGTATTTGCTATTATCTTGGATATCCTTCAAAACATCAAAATAATGTTTGGCGTAATCAAAAAATGGTTTTCCGGCGATAATGGGCGTATCCAATTGGAATGCTTTTAAGTTTCTTGACCCAGATACAAAAGGCATTGCAGAATTGTTAACCAGCTCCGAATAAGCAAAGGCGCTCTTATAAAATTGAGCATATGGAAAATTATCTTGAAGCGTAATTCCCTTGAATTTCTCAATATTGTGCTCATTGAGTTGAAAGGCACGATTACCTTTTATCCATTCCTTGATGCGAAATAAGTAATCACTGAAAAGGCCAGATAGTTTCTTTTGATCCAAGTCTTCCCACATTTTCACCGTTTTTTCAGTGATAGACTCATCCAACTCATTCATTTCACGCAAGTGGTAAGCTTTAAGTAAATCGTGCGGGTACAACTTTTTTCCTCTGGAATTCTGGGAATCAAAAAACTGAAAAGCTTCAGAAACATCATTGGTAATTACTACTATGAGCTCGCAATTATTTCGAATAAAATCGCACAATGCATTTTTTTCCTTTTCATCTTCCAGATTATTCATACGCCTTTCTAGCGTGCGATAATTTGTTTTAATGTTATGAATCGAATGTGGATTACTCCAAATTTCTTGCGCTAGAAAAGAAATATCGGAAGAATTCGAAAGCAATCGAAGAAGTAACGAAAACGTAATGGTACGTTGCTGACCATCTACGATATTGTAAATTAATTTTTCCCGACCATCGCTTAAATTAACTTTTGCTTGATGTAAAATAAGCGTTCCAACTCGATACGTTTCTTTGCTCGCATTTTTAGCTTCAATGATGTCATCCAATAATTGTAAAACGTTCTTCGCCGTCCATTTATAGGGCCGTTGATATTCTGGAATAACCAATTCCACATCTTGAATTGATTTCCCCAATAAATCTTGGGAAATCTTATTTTCAATCAATAAATCACCAATTTTGGTTATTGCGAGATTGAGATTTTGGTTCATTTGAATTTGTCAATTCTAGGTTAAACATTATTAGTTATTTCGCTTGAACATTCAACTTCGAATACTTCCTTCCGTAGCTGAAATAAAACACCAAGCCGATTACCAGCCAAACGAAAAACCATTTCCAATTCGACCAAGCCATTCCTGTTAACAAGTAACAACATGAAACCAATCCAAGAACTGGGATCAATGAAAATTCCTTTACAAAGGAAAGCACAACCATAATAATGCAAACCGCAAAAAAGATAAGCATTGGAAGGGCGGTTTCTATATTTTCAGAAGTAATTTGAAACTGACTTTTGAAGAAATCAGGATATTTATAAATCAAAAAGCCATATACAGCAAGGGTTATTGCCGGGAACCAATATTTATTGTTAATGTAAGGCAAATGAAACTTTCCTACTTCTTTTTCTTTTCTAGGTAAAACCAAAACGCCTCCGCAAACAAGAACGAATGCGAATAAAGTTCCAATACTTGTAAAATCCAAAATAAATTTTTCGTTGGTAAATAAAATTGGAATTCCGACAACTAATCCTGTTACAATTGTAGCGAAACCTGGTGTTTTAAAGCGCGGATGAACTTCTGCAAATTTCTTCGGCATCAAGCCATCTCGACTCATTGTCATCCAAATTCGCGGTTGCCCCATTTGGAAAACCAAAAGAACGCTTGTCATTGCGATAACAGCAGCTATCGAAACAATCCAAAGCATCCATTTGATTCCTTTCATTTTGAAGATTTCCGCCAACGGATCATTAACACCTAAATATTCATAAGAAACCATACCTGTTAAAATCAGCGCCAAAATGATATAAATCCCGGTACAAATCACCAATGAATAAATCATCCCTCTCGGCAAATCCTTCTGCGGATTCTTACTTTCCTCTGCCAAAGTAGAAACGGCATCAAAACCGATATAAGCGAAAAATACAGCTGAAACTCCTGCCATCACACCTCCAAAACCATTCGGCATAAACGGCTGCCAGTTGTTGAAATCAATGTAAAACATCCCGACTAGAATTACCAGTAGAATTATTGAAAGCTTAATGACAACCATTGCATTGCTGAAATTCTTTGATTCTTTGGTTCCCACATACACCAAAGCCGTTATGAGAATATTGATGATGACTGCTGGAAGATCGAAAATGACTTTCAGACTACCAATCATAGGTGCATTTTGCCAAGCGAGTTTGGCTTCCTCCGTTAGCATAGCCTTTGCATCCAAGTAATTAGTTGTCAGCCATTCCGGAATTCCAGGAACCAAGTTGGTGAAATAACCACTCCACGAAAATGCAATGTAAATGTTTCCAATCGAGTATTCCATAATCAAAGCCCAACCGATAATCCAAGCGAATATTTCCCCAAAAGAAACATACGCATAGGTGTAAGCAGAACCAGATACAGGAACACGTGAAGCAAACTCAGCATAACAAAGCGCTGTAAATCCACAAGCAACAGCACAAATGATATAAAGAAAAACAACTCCAGGACCACCCGAGGCACATGCATTACCAATAGCACTGAATGTCCCTCCACCAATTATTGCAGCCACACCGAAAAAGGTTAAATCTCTAAGATTTAAGACTTTGTGTAAACCCGTTCCGTGTCCGCCATCGTCTGAAACAACTCCTACCAATGGTTTTTTCCTAAAAAGTGAGCGCATAAATATGAATCCTTTTGTGAATGGCTAAAATTAGAAATTTTATTAAGATATTGAGTTGATTTGAACAGCTTTATCGTTGAGATGTTATTTTTGCATGGTGGGAAAATTTATAGAAATCAAAGGCGCACGGGTTCACAACCTCAAAAACATCGATGTTAAAATCCCACACGGAAAAATTACCGTAATCACTGGTGTATCTGGATCTGGAAAATCTACTCTAGCATTTGACACTATTTATGCTGAAGGTCAAAGACGTTTCATTGAAAGTATGTCATCGTATGCACGCCAATTCCTTGGTAAATTAAACAAACCGGAAACCGATTACATCAAAGGAATTGCACCTTCAATAGCCATTCAACAGAAGGTCATTACAAGTAATCCGCGTTCGACTGTTGGAACAACCACTGAAATCTATGATTATTTGAAATTGCTTTACGCACGCATCGGTCGAACTTTTTCTCCAGTTTCAGGAAATGAAGTCAAAAAGCATACGGTTGGGGACGTTATGAATCACCTCAAAGAGTTACCAAATTCTGCGAAAGTAGCGATTCTCTCACCACTTGAAATAAAACCTAATCAAACAATTAATTCAAAATTAGAAAACCTTTACAAACAAGGTTTTACACGTATTTATTTAAATAATCAATTTGAATTAATTGAAGCTGTTCTAGATCAAAATATCTCTTCTGAAGTACATTTGGTCATCGATCGACTTTCCTGTGATTTTTCGGACGAAAGCAACGAAGCTCGTGCAACTGATTCCATTTCTATTGCGTTTGCGGAAGGCTCTGGAAATTGTGGGATTTTCGAACTAAAAAGTCAACAGATAACTTGGTTCAGCAACCGATTCGAATTGGACGGAATTGAATTTCAAGAACCAAACATCCATTTTTTCGCTTTTAACAATCCATTTGGTGCTTGTAAAACGTGTGAAGGCTACGGAATGGTGCTTGGGATCGATGAAGATTTAGTTTTTCCAGATCGAACTCTTAGCGTTTACGAAGGTGGAATTGCTCCTTGGAAAGGCGAAACGATGAGCGAATATTTGAATGAACTAATTTTTAATGCCAAGAAATTCGACTTTCCAATTCATCGACCGATTAAAGATTTGACTCCTAAAGAAATGAAACTGCTATGGGATGGGAATAATCACTTTTTGGGACTTAAAAAATTTTTCAAATTCATTGAAAGTCAAACTTACAAGATTCAATATCGAGTATTACTTTCTCGTTACCGAGGTAAAACAATTTGTCCGGAATGTCAAGGCACACGATTAAGAGGCGATGCAGCGAATGTCAAAATAAATAGACTTTCGATTCAAGAATGTGTCTTGCTTTCGATTGAAGATGCTTTTCAATTTTTCAATGATTTAAAACTTACGGATTACGAACGACAAGTTTCCAAGCGAATTTTACCTGAAATTCAAAACAGATTGGGATTTTTGAAAGATGTTGGGCTCGGTTATTTGACATTGAATCGCGCAGCCAATTCACTCTCAGGTGGTGAATCGCAACGAATTAATTTAGCAACATCACTTGGAAGTAGTTTGGTTGGGTCAATATACGTTTTAGATGAACCATCAATCGGATTGCATCCAAAAGACACAGAGCGCCTAATTTCAGTTTTGAAACGCTTGAAAGAAATTGGGAATACCGTTATCATTGTTGAACACGAAGAAGAAGTGATGCGCGCCGCTGATGAGATTTTAGACATTGGACCAAAAGCCGGAATTTATGGCGGGGAAGTCGTTTTTCAAGGAACATTCGATCAATTACAGAAGTCAACAAACAGTCTTACAGCGGATTATTTATTGGAAAGAAAAGTCATTCCTGTTCCAACAAAACGAAGAATCTCGAAAAATAAAATCACTATTGAAGGAGCTAGACAGTTCAACCTGAAGAATTTAAACGTTGATTTCCCTTTAAATAGTTTGGTTTGTTTGACAGGAGTCTCCGGTTCAGGAAAGTCAACCTTGATTCGTTCAATTTTATATCCTGCGATACGAAAAGAGTTAGGTTTGAGTTCTGATCTACCAGGTAAATTCGATAGCATCAAAGGCGACTTAAAACTGATTAAAAATATTGAGTTTGTGGATCAGAATCCAATCGGAAAATCTTCGAGAAGCAATCCAATTACCTACGTCAAGGCGTTTGATGAAATTCGGGAATTGTACGCTAAACAGCCGTTGGCCAAAATGAGAGGTTACAAACCTGGATTTTTCAGCTTTAATGTCGAAGGCGGAAGATGTGAAATGTGTGAAGGCGAAGGAACAATTACTGTTGGAATGCAATTCATGGCAGATGTCAATTTAGTTTGTGAAACTTGCAATGGTAAGCGTTACAAAGCTGAAACACTTGAAATTGACTACCGAGGAAAAACCATTTACGATTTACTGGAAACCAATTTGGATGAGGCACTGGAATTCTTCAAAAATGGCACTGATCGACTTGATCAAAAAATAGTTGATAAAATTCAACCTTTAGTCGATGTTGGCTTGGGCTATTTGAAAGTTGGACAATCTTCAAGCACGATGAGTGGCGGAGAAGCACAGCGAATTAAATTAGCATCGTTTTTATCCAAAGGAACCAACGCCCCTTCTACCCTATTTATTTTCGACGAACCGACCACTGGTTTGCATTTTTACGACATCGACAAATTGATAATCGCCTTCAATGCGCTGATTGACCGTGGACATTCAGTAATAGTTATTGAACACAACATGGAGGTAATCAAATGTGCGGATTGGATAATTGATTTAGGTCCTGTCGGCGGTGAGAATGGCGGAAATATTCTATTTGAAGGGACTCTGGAAAAATTGGCAACTGAAAACGACAATTCTACAGGAAAGTTTTTGAAAGAAAAGCTTAGATAGAAAGTGAATTTATCTTTTTGTTAAAACGATTTCTAATTCCGTTTTCCTTGCTTTAAGCGCTCATCATCTAAAACAAAACCTTTGATAGTAAATTCTTTGAGGGTGGTTGTTGCCCAAATACGAAATTGAGTGGCTTGTTTGCTATTAACACGATATCCAACTGCGATAACAGCATCAAGATTATAAAATTCTATTAATCTTTTTACGCTTCGTGAACCTTCAATTTGAACTGTTTCCATTATGGAAATAGT
>JBMLTP010000086.1:0-20809 GCA_049239885.1 Crocinitomicaceae bacterium | reverse complement strand
TCTTTATTTAAAACTAAAATACGTCCGTGCATGCTCGCCGCACCAACCACGTATTCAGTCGCTTCTTTGTCATTAGGTGTCACAATCGAAGATACCAACGAACCTTTACCCATTTTCGCCAACTCAATTGCATCATCCAACGTTTTGTATGGCATAATGGTTGACACAGGCCCAAAGGCTTCAATTTCGTGAACATCGGTTTTCGAAAAAGGATTGTCATTCAAGAATAAAATCGGTGAAAAGAATGCACCTGTATTTTTATCTGCACCAGTTACTTCGAAATTATCCATGTCTCCAAACACAATTTCTTGTGATTGAGCTAATTTTTCTACGTTTGCTCGTACACGTTCCACTTGTAATCTAGTCGCTAACGCCCCCATACGCACGCCTTCAACACTTGGATCTCCTATTTTTGTGGAAGCCAACCGTGAAGCAATTCCTTTTTGAACTTCTTCTATTAAATTCTCCGGAACGATGATACGTCGAACGGCTGTACATTTTTGCCCAGCTTTGATCGTAATTTCCTTTACCGTTTCTTTAATGAATAAGTCAAATTCTTCAGTTCCCGGCGTTGCATGCTGACCAAGGATGGTCGCATTCAATGAATCTGCTTCCAAGTTAAACGGAACACTTTCTGCTGCAATTTGTGGAAGTGCTTTCAACATTTTTCCTGTGGCTGCGCTACCAGTAAATGTTACGATGTCTCGGCTATCAACCGAATCAATCAATCCGCGCCCCAAACCACAAACAAGTTGCAAAGATCCTTCCGGCAATATGTTGGAATCAATGATGTCGCGCACCATGACTTCGGTTAAAAAACTCGTAAATTCAGAAGGCTTCACAACTGCGGGAACGCCTGCCATTAGGTTCACAGCGATTTTTTCCAACATTCCCCAAATCGGAAAGTTAAACGCGTTGATATGCACGGTTACTCCTTCTTTCGGAACCATGATGTGATGTCCAATGAAAGTTCCGTTTTTGGAAAGTGGTGCGGCTACTCCATCAACGTAATAAGGTAAATCTGGAAATTGGCGACGCAAGGACGCATTAGCAAATAAATTCCCAATTCCACCCTCGATGTCAATCCAAGAATCTACTTTCGTTGCTCCCGTCCAAGCGCTAACTTCATAATACTTTGCTTTGCGTTCCATCAGAAACAAGGCAAGTGCTTTGATCATTCTTCCTCGCTCATGGAATGTCATTTTACGTAACGCTCGCCCGTGTTTTCTTCCATATTCCAATACTTCCGAAAAATCAATTCCTACCGAAGAAACAGTTCCAATTTGATTACCATTTATGGCATTGTAAAGATTGGTTTCAGTGCCTTGACCATCTACCCACTGACCTAAAACATAGTTTTGATAACGTTGCATAATTCCTTTGATTTACCTTGTAAAGATAATGGATATTACTCATTTGGACGATGAAAATTAAGAACTTAACCTTTGTAATTCCTTCTTCAACTCAAAAAAACGCGTTGGACATTGTTCTCACCAAATGAATACGGAAGATAGGCTAGCGAAGGGATTTCATTCGTTAAAATAATTGGGCTGCGACTTCCAAGACAAATTTTTCCATGTGTTTCGCTCAAGTCCATGGCATAAGCTGCATTAATAGTCAAGGCGTTTAACGCTTCCTCAGGAGTCATTTTCATTTTAATGCATGCGAGCGACCAAATGGTGAATAGATTGTAATTGGGTGTAGAACCAGGGTTAAAATCACTAGCCAACGCAACAGGTAAATCGGTATCCATCATTCTTCTGGCATCTCCAAATGGAATTCCAAGGAAATGAGAACAACCTGGAAGAATAACAGGCATACAAGTTGAATTCTTTAAGGCTTGAATATCATCCTCTGTTAATTCCTCCAAGTGATCAACCGAAAGCGCTCCCAATTCAATGGCTTTGGCAACTCCACCCATTGCTGAAAATTGGTTAACATGCACCTTTGGTTTCAAACCATGTTTTTTTCCGGCAAGCAGGATTTCTTCCATTTCTTCAACCGAAAAATAATTACGCTCACAAAAAATATCGATGTAATCCGCTAATCCTTCTTTTTCAATATGTGGAAGCATTTCGTTGATGATTAAGTCAATGTATCCCCGATGATTTTTTTTGTATTCGATTGGAAATGCATGTGCACCCAGGAAAGTTGCTTTGATAGAAATGGAATTGGTTTCTTTCAATCTCTTAATCACCCGGAGTATTTTCAATTCAGCTTCAACGCTCAATCCATAGCCTGATTTAATCTCAATGGCACCTGTGCCCAGCGCAATCATTTTGTTGATTCGAATTTGGGCTTGCTCAACTAAATTGTCTTCGGACATTTCTGCCAAACGTCTAGCGGAATTTAAAATCCCACCGCCTTTTAATGCGATTTCCTCGTATGTCAAACCGTGAATTCGATCAACAAATTCTTCTTCCCTCGTTTTCGCAAAAACAGTGTGCGTATGTGAATCACAAAAAGCTGGAAGAACGAAACACCCATCCGCATCTACGATTTCCACATCACGCCAATCCGTAATTCCTTCCCAATCTTCCATTAACCCGTAGGCAATGACTGCTCCTTCCTCCAAAGCCAAAAAAGCATTCTCAAGAATCGGCAGCGTTTGCATGTCTTTTCCCTTTCGAACGTTTGGCAAGTCTTCTCCAACTTGAACAAGTCCCTTGATATTTTTGATGAGGATTTTTGACATTTTTTCTTTCAAAGATACTTTTCCGGGCGCACAAACCAATTTAAAAACTGGCAAATTTTTGTATCTTAATGTAAAAAAATGAAAAATGACAAAGGATGAGTTAGGCAATTGGGGAGAAGAATATTCCGTCGGATATCTTCAAAAAAAAGGATTTCAACTAGTTGAACGAAATTACCGTTTTCAAAAAAATGAAATTGACATCATTGCAAAATATGGAAATGAATTAATAATTGTAGAAGTGAAAACGCGGCAAACTGCCGAGATCGGTGAACCCTGGCGAGCTGTTACCAAATCAAAACAAAAGCAGATTATTAAAGTTGCTGATCAATATGTTCAATCAAATCAAATTGACTTGGACATTCGTTTTGATGTCATATCAATCGTTCATAACTCGTATCGCACGGAAATCGAACATATTGAAGGAGCATTCGATACCTTGCGCTAAAAATTAAGCAGGTTAAACATGTGCTTGTTGATTATAAATCAGCGTGAATTCGTTCTGCGACTTGAATCAATTTAATTTTGAAAAAAAACTTCAATGAAGAATCGATACGTTTTGATGACTTTGGGATTCCTAGGGCTAATTTGGATTTCCTATTTATCAATCGATCTGTTGAAAATTGACACGCGACCCAATTTTTTATCCTACTTCGATGAATCCGACCAACGCGTGATTGTAATCCATGATTGGAGAGAAATTGATCGGAATACGGATAACATTGTTTTACCGCCAACCAATGAAGCTGTTATTAATTCATTAGCTAATAAATTGAATTCAGCAAGTTATTTTGTGAGCGCTAGTCGCCCTGTAATCGTAATTGAGCGAAAAGAACGTTGGAATAAAATAAATGTTGAGGCACTTTTTAAAAATGGTATTTACCCCTTCAAACGAAAAGGATTACATCAGTTTTCATTTGGAAAATTCACTGGTGAATACGCGAAAAATCAGTTAATCTTACATGCTTGTGATATTTCACAAAATAGAAATGCGTTTCAAGCTGATCGAAAGGCGACTTACAGCATCATTAGCTATCTTTCTGGCGGAGTTGAAGTTTGTGATGTTTTCAAAAAATCGAACAGTACCTATTTTTATAGAAAAACAAAAATTGGATCAAATTCATTCAAAAAACACGAGGATAAAAAACTTTTTGCTAGCATTATTCCTGATAAATTTGATGCGTACTCCTTTTTTGATAAAAACTACCTTGCTTCTATCGAACCCGTTTTTAAAAAGAGCCCTTTTCAAACTTGGATGAATCATGGTGTAGTAATTCTTAGAAGCAACGAGCAATCATTAGCGATTTTTGATTTCAACGAAGGACAAAGTCCAATTCAAAACCTGAATGAACTCTTCAGTAAAACTGAACTTAATGAAGAATTTGCAACCTATGATAATCTTCAGTTTTCGTCCCTTATAAATCAAGGAATTAATGATCAATTGCATGTTGCTGAGAGCGATGGATTTTGTCTTGTTTCTCACAACAAAGATTTTTTAGATGAGGTTTTAACTGAAATAAAATTGGGGCACTCGCTTTCTCAGAATGAAGAGAAATTGGCTCGAATTTACAGTGAGCTACCGAAGAAAGTAACGGCTCGAATAATTGACTCTGCGCAAATAAAAGCGATAAGTATCATTGGGCATAATAGCCATACAATTTCATTCGTAAAAAACGACACCCCACAACAAAATGATGCTAAAAAGGATCGGGATTATTTTGCGATGAATCCGGGAGAAAAGGTGATTGATTTCGCCGTTTTCAATGAGCGCGGAAATGTTATCGCTTTGACAGAATCAAATAAAATCGTGGGATATATTAATGGTCTTAGAAAATGGGAAAAACAATTTGTTGGTGAGGTTCAAATTCAATCGGGTACAAGCGGAAATAAATATGCCTTTGCTTTCAATAAAAATGAATGTCAACTTTTAGACATTTACGGGAAAATTCAATACCGGTTTCTTTCTGCTAAAAACGTTGCTCCTGAGGTGTTCACCAATAAATCGAAGGATGAGTTTTTAGTTGCGACTTCAGTAAATAATTTTTCAATTATCAATTCGCAAGGAACAACGATTAAGCAGTTTTCTTGCTCCGGAAACATTAAGGAAATGATGATTCACAATACGAAAGCAATGGTGTTAACGAATTCAACACTATATACTGTTGATCTGGCAAAAAGAAAATCATTATTAAAAATTGCAGTTGACAGTCTTTATCATTTAGCGAAAGATAATTCAGGTATACATGCCGTGAGTTATCAGAAAGGGAATTTATTGACAATTGACGCTCAAGGTAAAAAATCGACGTTTGCTGTTGGTAATTTCAGTAACGATTATACTATCGTTTCCAATTCTAGTGGCGCATCAATTTTATTTAAAAATCAAAGAACCATTTCCCTTTTCGATTTAGCCGGAAAAATGAAATGGCGAAAGTCAATCAACTTGAATGAAATTAGTGAAATGGCAGCAGTAGAGAACTCAAGCGGTAAAATGACCATTGTTTTATTGGATGGCATTGAAAATGAGCTATATTTGCTCAACGAATTGGGTGAGTTGATGGATAATTCATCGAAGCACGGCGAACAAAAAATAGAACTTTCGAGATTTGGATCAAGGGGATTCTCAATCACCACTTTTCTGGGGAACTATCTAATTCAATACAATAAATAAACTATGAAAAAAGTCTTATTGCCATTCCTATTCTTACTGTTATTTTCTAGTGGTTTTTCACAAAACTATTTGGGCGTATCGACTAGCAATTATGCAGGTGTAATGGGTAATGACCTCAATCCAGCCAGTTTTGTGGATGGTCGATTCAAATTCGATTTGAACCTTTTTAGTACAAACTTGAATTTGTATCAAAACTTTGGTTATTTGGACACAAAATACATGCGCGATGCCCAAAATAATTTATTTGGTAAAGATTATTGGTGGAAAAAGTCATTTGGAGATACTGCCATTTTCAACGGTTGGGGAGCCAAGCCATTTGAACAGTTTAACACGGAGCCTTTCAGTGAAGGAATAATCAAGCATTTATATGATACGTTGACGAAAAGTCCTCGCGGGATTTACATGAATTACCAGTTGGATTTACTCAATTTCGCTTTTCACATCACGCCAAAAATTTCGGTGGGCTTTAATGCTAAATTACGCTCCGTTACGAATGTAGACAATATGGATCCAAAATTAGCCGTATTGGCGGAATCAGGATTGGATACAAGCGCACTTTGGGGCAGAAAGTTACCTGAAGAATTATTGAACTTAAATCACATGACATGGACAGAATATGGCTTGAACTATGCACAAGTTGTAATGGATAAAAATGAACATTTTCTTAAGGCGGGTGTGGATCTTAAATATATGCAGGGCTATTCTGCTGCATATGTTTACACTGGTAATTTTAACTATGGCTTGGTTGACGAAGACACTTCTTTCTATTTACAAGGCGATTTCGGATATGGTTATTCCAATAATATCCCTGACTTAATCACCTATTATTCAACCAATAATAAAGATACATTGAGTCAAGCTATACTAAATCAAATCAACGGATTCGGATTGCCACGTCCAGCGTCAAATTCCGGATTTGGTGTTGATCTGGGTTTTGTTTATGAATGGAGACCAAAATACAAGGACTTTAAATTCGATATGGATGGAAAGACCAATTTATGGATGAAGAATCAAAACAAATACGAATTGCGAATTGGGGCATCCTTATTGGATTTCGGCGCACTTAAATTTACAAAAGGTGGATTGAGTAGGGACTTTTCCGTTAACTTAAATAGAAAATTCGATCTTAATCAATTTGAAACCGCAAGTAGCATTGTGGGATTTGATCAAATCATCGACTCATTAATCTACGAATCAACAGACCCAACAGAATGGACTGCTGGATCAAAAGACACGTCTTCGACATTTTGGGTTCAGACGCCCGCTGCATTGAGTTTGCAGGTCGATTATCACATTTGGAAGTATTTCTATGTTAATGCAACTGGTATGCTAAATCTAATTTCTCCAAAAAGACAAGCTAAAGTTAAAACGGCTAATCAATTCAGCATAACTCCAAGCTTTGATTATGCCTGGTTCGGAATTCATTTGCCTATTTCAGTGAATGAATATTCAGGATTTAAAGCAGGAGCCGCAACCCGTTTAGGTCCATTGACACTTGGTGTTACTGATTTTCGGACACTTTTTGCTCGTGGCAAAGTACGTGGAGCAGAGGTTTTCGTTGGACTCCGTCTGCCCGTTTTGTATGACGCCATTGAAGACATCGACAATGATAAAGTATCAGATAAACTAGACGATTGTATTTCAACTCCTGGTCTTTGGTCGTTTAAAGGCTGTCCGGATACAGATGGTGACGGAATCAAAGACATGGATGACGATTGTGCCACCATTCCTGGTTTAGCCGAATTCAAAGGGTGTCCAGATAAAGACGGAGACAAAATTCCAGACAAGGATGATGACTGTCCTGAAGTTGCGGGATTAAAAGAATTCAAAGGTTGTCCAGATCGCGACGGTGATAAAATTATCGATAAAAATGATGACTGTCCGGATATCGCCGGATTGGCAGAATTCAAAGGTTGCCCAGATAAGGATGGCGACAAGGTTCCAGATAAGGATGACGATTGTCCTGAAGTCCCTGGATTAATTGAATTCAAAGGTTGTCCAGATAGTGACGGAGACGGGCTTTCAGACGCCATTGATGCATGTCCGGATGTTGCTGGACCGAAAGAAAATCAAGGTTGTCCGGATAAGGATGGTGATGGGTTATTTGATTTTGTAGACGGTTGCCCAGATGTCGCTGGACCGAAAGAAAACAATGGTTGTCCTTGGCCAGATACAGATGGAGATGGCATTTTAGATAAAGATGATGACTGCCCAACAATTAAAGGGCCGAAAGAAAACAAAGGGTGTCCTTACAAGGATTCTGACAACGACGGACTCTTGGATAAAGATGATGATTGTCCTATGACCCCAGGACCGAAAGAAAACAAAGGATGTCCAGTTATTGAAGAAGAGGTGGTTGAAGTAATTCAAACAGCATTCAACAACTTAGAATTCGAAACAGCCAAAGACATTATTTTGGATCCGTCTAAACCGGCTTTGGATAAATTGTCAGAGGTGTTAAAAAATAAACCTTTATGGAAATTAGAAATTTCAGGTCATACTGATAATGTGGGAGATGATAACGGGAACTTAGTCCTTTCGAAAAAACGCGCCGAAGCATTGAAAAATTACTTGATTTCAAAAGGAATAAATGCAGATCGCTTAGTAACTCTCTATTTTGGAGAAACAAAACCAATCGCCGATAACAACACCCCTGAAGGTCGCAAGAAAAACAGACGTGTTGAAATGAAAATTGTTTTTGAGTAAATTCAGAAACTATCTAAAAATCAAGGTATAACCCTAAAAAATGGTTGGAAAAAATTCCAGCCATTTTTTATTTTTGATTCGTCATACATACATATGTTTATTTCAATCCTTTTCCCTCAATGTTTCTGTTTGTGACATATAAAGCTGATAGGGCAACAACGCTTCCTTTTTTATTCATTCAGGTTTTTCTTTTTTGCACTTTTCTTCCTATCTTCGCACTCTTAAAAAAATATTATGGCCATTATTGGGAAAATTCGAAATAATTCAATGATTATCGTCATTGCTTTTGTCATAGTTGGAATCGCTATGCTATATGAGTCATTTAAAACAGCAAACCCTAATTTTACGCTATTTGGAGATAACACGGAATATGGCATTGGTACCGTTTATGGTGAAAAGATGGACGGAAACAAATACAGCCAAATTAGCTCGCGAGTTCAAGACCAAGAAAGAATGCAAGCTCAACAGCAACAAAAAGAATTTGGAGAACGCGAGATAGAATCCTCAAATGATAAATCGTGGGGTTTTATGGTTGACTCCGTTATCTTAAAAAAAGAATATGACGCGCTTGGAATCAGCGTTTCAGATCGTGAATTCAACTCTTATTTGATGGCAACAGATGGTTTTTCCGTGCTTCAGGATTTATCACAATTCTTTACAGATTCATTAACGGGAACGATAACTGAGCAGTCAACTATTAAAGGAAGACAAAAATTACAGTCGACCTTGACCCAATTAAAGACTAACAAGGATCCACAAGCTGTTCAACAGTGGAATAGCACAAAGCAATATTACTCAGACCGCAGAAAACAAGAGAAATATTTGAATTTACTCGGTCAAGGTGTTTATGTCACAAAACTTGAAGCGGAAAATGAATACAAGGCAAACAACGATAAGAAAAACATTTCATTTGTAATGCGCCGTTACACTGAAATCAATGATGCGGACATTAAAATTAAAGACGAAGAATTAAAAGCTTATTACGACGAACACAAATCCGATTCGAAATATGCGATTCGCACGTCAAGTCGTGAAGTTAGAATGTTTGATGTTGTTATTGCGCCTTCTCGTCAAGATTCATTAATGAGTAAGCGTTTAATGAACAAATTGAAGGTTGACTTTCAAAAATCAACAAACGACTCCATCTTTGTAATGAAGAATAGCTATAACAAAGTATATTTTGGTGATAAAAGAGCAACTGCAGTTCCGCAAGGAAATGAAAAGGCCAATCGTTTTCAAACCTATCCAATGGCGTTGGATACAATCTTGAAGAAAGCTCCAATTGGTCAGGTGGTTGGTCCATATTATTCGGGAGAAAATGTAATAGTATCAAAAGTCATTGGGTTCACACCAGCGAAATTATCTGCGAGACACATATTAATTGCCGCGGATAAATCGAAAGATGCGAAACAAATTGCGATCAAAAAGAAAACAGCAGATAGCTTATTGAAATTAATTAACAAAGATAATTTCACAACGTTTGTAGATAAATTTTCAGAAGATCCAGGGTCAAAAACAAACGGAGGTAAATATGAAAATTTCCTTGAAGGCGAAATGGTAAAGGAATTTAGTGACTTCTGTGCCACTCAACCAATTGGTAAAATAGGTGTTGTTAAAACAGACTTTGGATTCCACATCATTGAGGTACTCGATCGTTCAGCTGATAAACTTCCTCTTTTAGTTTCAGTTTCTCAACCTTTCAAAGCTTCTGAGGAGACGATCTCAAGTAAAGAAAGTGAAGTAACTCAAATTTTGTATAAGCTTGACCGTCAGATTTCCAAGGAATCAGATCCTTTGAAAAAAGTTGCTCTTTTTGATACTATTGTCACAAAAGCAAAGAAATTCCCTAGACCAATTCAAATTGAGGACAATAGTCCAAAAGTATTCGGTTTTACAACTTCATTAGCTTCTGACAAAATCCTGGAATTGGCATATGGTCCAAACGTAGAGGTTGGAACGCTTACGTCTTATCCAATTAAAGATAAAGACAAGTATATTATAGCTATGGTTTCCTCAATCAAGGAAAAAGGCCAGCCGAAATTTGAAGATGTAAAAGCTCAAATGGAAAAAGATTTAATTGAAGAGAAAAAAGCGGAACGATTGATTAACCAAATGGCTAAAATTAAAAGCCTTGATAAATTGGCAAAATCTGCAAATTCAGCTGTTATGACTGCCGATGTTACGTTTGGTTCTCCTCAAATAAGCAACGCGGGTTATGAACCTGAAATCGTTGGAGCTTTATTTTCTGCAATCAAAGACAAAAAGAGAACTTTACCATTGAAAGGTAAAAATGGCGTGTATGTAATCATTGTCAATAAAACTGTGAAAGCCCCTTCTGCGAATACGAATGTCGAAAGAGATCAATTACTTACGACAATCAAAGGGTCTGCGCAAACTCAAGCGCTTGAAGCACTGAGAAAAAAGGCAGATGTTGTTGACAACAGAAAATTGTTTGATTTAAGAATTAGACTATAAGGTTTTCGAATGTTAAAATCGGAAATTCGTAAAGAAATAAAGGAGCGCAGGAAGTTTATCGTTCCCTTTGAACTTAATAGAATTTCTGAAGCTTGCACTAAAATCGTTTTGGAGCGATTCAACTTCAATGGGAAAATTGTTAGCTTATTTCTTCCTATTGAAAAACAAAAAGAAATAAACACATATGAATTATTGGAGGAGATAAGTGCTCGTGGAGCGACTATTGCGCTCTCAAAATCCAATTTCACGGATCATTCGCTAATTCATTTTAAGTACGAGAAAACATCCCAACTAGAAGTTAATTTATTTGGTATTCCTGAACCTAAATTTGGTGAAGAAATTCCGGAGGTTATGCTTGATTTTGTTTTTGTCCCTTTATTGGCAATTAATAACTCAGGTCACAGAGTTGGCTATGGAAAAGGCTTTTATGACCGATTACTTTCTAAATGTAAACCAAATTGTGTTTTCATAGGGCTAAACATGTTTGACGAATTTTTGATTATTGATGACATAAATCCAATGGACATGAAATTACATTATTGCATTACTCCCAGCGGCTTTTATGATTTCAGATAAAAACAATCAAGGGAAATTTCATCTTCTCACCATATTAACCTGAGTTCGACTTTAAAATTGGAATTCAGATTGACGTAAAAATCTGTTAGTCAAGGCGTTCAATCGAAGTTTTAGCGGGCTAAATCGAGATTGGACAACGCTGAATAACTGGTTTTTCATGCAAAGTGATTATTTATTCCACTGATAAACAACGATTTACTTCATAACACCTTCTCAATGTATCCCGATACATTTTCAAAAGTGTTATAAGTTACTCATTGTTTCTGAGCGGTCTGAATCCAATTTTATAAATCGAACTCAGGTTATCACTCATTCCAATAAATCTAGTGACGATTTTTTTATCCAATTCAATATACTTCGGAATAACAATCCTCATGATAACTTCTTTAATAAGCTACCTGGTTATTTCTTGGAAGCGTTAACATCTTCTACAAGGACGCCTGCAGCCTCAAAATTCAACTCGAATTTAGGTGAATTAATCTTTCTTATCTCCGATTGACTCATTTTGGAATCCTCGGCAAAATGTTTTTGCAACTCAACAGAAACGGTATCCCAATATGCTTCGCCTCGAAAGTATGCCACTGAACCTACACGCGTATTTTTCGGAATTAAAAAGTGATCTTTAAATCTCACCCTTAAAAGTTCTCCGTTATCTTTTTGGACCGTCGCCCAACAACCCGCCGTTTGACATACCTCTTCAATTGGAGCGGTAAAAGTAAATCGTAATTTCTCAGGGTTTTGTTCTAATTGTTGAAGCATATCGTTCAAGTCAATCGCAATTAAGCTATCAACTTTTTCTGCACCATAAGATTTGTAGGGTTTCCCTGTATTGCCACAAGAATTGAGTACAAATGCAGCAATTACTGAAAAAAGAAAAAATCGAATCACTTCAAGAAATTTTCATAAAAGTCGTGGATAAGAAACAATTGCCCCTCAACAATAACATTTTGTACCTGATTAGCAGAAAGGAATCGAAGAATAACGCGTCTATTAGAACTCGTATTATCAAGCATTTTAAAAGTTACTACATGTTTTGTTTCATCAAAAGTGACTGAAAAAATATTTTTATAATATCCAGCATACTTGTCAACATTTTCTTTTGTAACAGCCTCTGAAAGAGTCATTTCAATTATTCCAGATTCGACTCCCTTTACTAAATTTGACTTTGAGCTACATATTGCTTTGTTTGCATCCTGAGCATTTAAAATGAAAGTCGTCACGACAAAGAAAATAGACAATAAGAAAGTTTTCATATGTTTAATATTTAATATACTACGAAACTACAAAAAAAATGGAACTTTGCAAAAATGAAAGAATTAAGTAAGTTCTTGGTTGAAAATCGAATAGAGGCGGGTTGTGATGAAGCAGGAAGAGGCTGTTTAGCGGGTCCCGTTGTGGCTGCTGCGGTTATTCTTGACCCAAAGAAAGAAATTAAAGGGCTGAATGACTCAAAACAAATTTCTGATAAAAAACGTCGTGAACTATGTGATCAGATTAAATCGGCTGCCTTAAACTTTTCTGTGGCCTTTGTTGATGAACGCAAAATCGATGAACTCAACATTTTAAACGCTAGCATTTTCGCGATGCATCAGGCGATTGCTGGCTTATCGATTCAGCCTGAATGGCTATTGATAGACGGGAATCGATTTCATTCCTATTTGAATATACCGCATTCGTGCGTTATTAAAGGAGATGGAAAATTTCAGTCAATTGCAGCGGCATCTATTTTAGCTAAAACGTTCAGAGATGATTTTATGTTGAAATTGGACGAAGAATTTCCCGCGTTCAATTGGAAAAAAAACATGGGATACCCTACGCAAGAGCATCGAGAAGCAATTTATAAATTCGGCGCCACCAAACATCACCGAATGACTTTCAAGCTTCTGCCTGACCCTATTCAACTGAGCATGTTTTAAAGAAAATTTGATCTTTGGTTCAAAATCAATATGTATTTTTAATTTTATACTTATGGCTGCGAAACACAAAATCTTATTTATCGACACTGTTCATCCCATTCTTGAAGAACGTCTTTCAGGCAGGGGTTTCGTTTGCGTCAATGGGACCAAAATGACTCGTGATGAAATTCTAACAGAACTAAATGACTCTTTTGGAATTGTAATTCGAGCCAAATTCACATTGGATAAAGAATTTTTATGCTCTGCCAAAAAGCTGAAGTTTATTGCTCGATCCGGATCCGGACTTGAAAATATTGATCAAGCTTACTGCAAGGAAAGAGAAATTGAACTTTTCAATTCACCCGAGGGAAATAGAAACGCTGTCGCCGAGCATGCATTAGGTATGCTTTTATCACTGTTGAATAAGCTCCCTCAAGCGAATCGACAAGTTAGAGAAGGCATTTGGGATCGAGAAGGCAATCGGGGAGAAGAATTAGATGGAAAAACCGTTGGAATCATCGGTTATGGAAACAATGGCTCTGCATTTGCCAAAAAACTTAGAGGTTTTGACGTTAAAGTATTGGTTTACGATAAATACAAAACGGGATTTGGTGATCATTTTGTTCAGGAATGCACGCTGCAAGCCATTTTTCAACAAGCTGATATCGTTAGTTTTCATATTCCTCTGAATAGGGAAACCAAGTATTTCGCAGAAGAATTGTTTTTTAATTCGTTTAACAAACCCGTTCGTGTTCTAAACCTATCTCGAGGAAAAATTGTAAATACGAAAGCCTTGGTTTTGGCCTTGAAAGAAAAAAAAGTAATTGGTGCTTGCCTTGATGTTTTGGAATTTGAAACGAAAAGCTTTGAATCATTTTTTGAACAGCACCTACCAGAAGAATTTCAATATTTGATAAATTCAGAAAACGTTCTGCTTTCTCCACACATTGGTGGTTGGACCATTGAAAGTTACTTTAAACTAAGCAATGTCTTGGCTGATAAAATATTGGATTGGGATGAACAAAATATGGAAAAAGAATAGATAAGAAATATCTTAAGCACCTTCATCTTCGCCCCAATTCGATAAAAAATCATCCAATTCTCTTCGATCTTTCTTTGTTGGTTTTCCATCCGTTTGCCGATAATTTCGCTGAGAATCTTGATATAGCTTCAATTTTTCTATCTCCTCTTGTGGGGTTAAATCCACTAAAAAATTGGAAACTAATTGGGCGCCTACACGTTTGTCAGTAAATCCAACTGCTTTAAAAGTAAAAGTAGCTGTATTCTTCTGAACACTAATTAAATCATTCAATTTTACTTCTCGAGAGGGCTTTACGGATTCACCATTCACTTTGATTTTTCCTTTTGAAATTAAATCGGAAGCTATTGAACGAGTTTTTGCCAAACGAACGCACCACAAGTACTTATCCCAACGCAATTTCATCTCGTATTTTTTTCGGAAGAGAATTCAGTACCAAATTATAAGAATGGTCTATTAGTTCCTTCAAAAGCTGATCATCCAAATCACTAAAAAGTATAATTGTATTCCAATGCTTTTTATTCATGTGGTAACCGGGTTGAACCGCAGCGTATTCTTCCCTCAACTCAATTGCCTTCTCGGGATTACATTTTAGGTTAATCGATCTAAAACTAGTGACATCAGTTAAAGCGAAAATCTTTGTTCCAATCTTGAACACGAGGGTTTGCTCATCGAAGGGGAAGTGTTCAGAAACTCCTTTTTTTTGAAGACAATAAGCGTAAAACTCCTCAATATTCATTTTAATGAATGGCAGGTGCCATATCCTGATGGCCAAGCGCGTAGAGCATTTTTGTATGTTCTCTTAAGGCTTTGTAAAACGTATTGTAAGAGTGATAGGGGAGGTTAAATTCCGCAGCTGTATCTTGAACAATATTCGCAATTTTACTGTAATGGATATGACAAATGTTTGGGAAAAGGTGGTGCTCAACTTGATAATTCAAACCGCCAACATACCATGAAAACAATTTTGCTTTTGGTGCAAAGTTGGCAGTATTATATAATTGATTCACTGCCCAATCTGCATCTATATTACCAGATTCGTCAGGCATTGGATAGTTAGATGTTGGGACTACGTGAGCAGGCTGAAAAATAGCGGCTAAAATAAACCCAGAAATGAACTGCATCAATAGATACCCAATTAGTGTTACGTACCAATAAGCGGGGCTAAATAAGAAAGGAAGTAGCAAGAATATCACTGCGTAAAACACCTTACTAATTATTATAATGGTTAGGTGTTTGGAAAAAGAAAGACCCTGAGATTCTACTAACCCCATTTTCTTGTAACGTGCAGCTTGCTTATAATCCTTGCTTACAAACCATACCAACGTCATTAATCCATAAAAAAACCAAGCGTAAATATGTTGAAAACGATGAATTTTTAACCTTTTTTTGTGAGGGGAAAATCTTAAAAAGATAGCAGGCGGATCTATATCCTCATCAATTTCTGTTACATTCGTGTAGGTGTGATGCAGAACATTGTGTTGAATCCTCCAATTCACATCATTTCCTCCAACAAGAATTACTACTTTTCCAATAATATTATTGATCAGTTCATTTCGCGAGTAAGCTCCGTGATTGGCATCGTGCATTACAGATAATCCAATTCCCGCCATTCCTACACCCATAAATGCCCAACAAAGCAAATAAATCCAATTCGATAATCCTGAAATAAATAATACGGAAAATGGAATTAAATAAATCAACATCATACTGATAGTCTTAAAAACCATTGCCCCGTTGGCATGTCTAGAAATATTTCTCGATTTAAAATAGTCGTTTACACGTTGACGGAGCACCTTGTAAAACTCAGAGTTGTGTTCTTTGGAAAAGTTAACGTTAGTGTAATTCATACAATAATTTATTTAACAAAGTTACCCAATTATGCAATACTAGTTTCATTTAATTTGTTAATGATGTAAAATACCATTAACCAACAAGTCCTTGAAGCATACAAAACTTATAGTAGGCGCTTTGATTCTTGAGTAATTCCTCGTGATTTCCTCTTTCAATAATTTCTCCCCTGGAAAGAACAATTATTTCGTCGGCATTTCTTATTGTGGACAAACGATGTGCAATAACTAGTGAAGTTCGGTTTTTCATAATTTGCTCAAGTGCCTCTTGCACCAATTTCTCAGACTCCGTATCCAAAGCTGAGGTGGCCTCATCCAAAATCAATATTTTCGGGTCTTTGTAAATGGCTCTGGCAATGCTTAATCGTTGTTTTTGACCACCTGAAAGTTTATTACCTCGTTCACCAATTATGGTTTCATATCCATTTTCGAGCGATTCAATAAACTCGTTCGCATTGGCAATCTTGGCGGCTTCAACTACCTTATCCATATTTGGATTCGAGTCTCCAAAAGCGATGTTATCCTTTACAGATAAATTAAACAAAATTGACTCCTGCGAAACGATTCCAATTAAACCCCTCAAATCCATTATCTTTAGGTCTCTTAAATCATTTCCATCCAAAAGCAGCCGTCCATCAGTCACATCATAAAAACGTGGTAATAAGTCCATCATCGTTGATTTACCACTTCCAGATTCGCCAACAATTGCAATAGTCGCACCTTTTTTAACTTTTAGATTGATGTTCTTTAAAACATATTCGTCGCCATATTTAAAAGAGACATTCTCATAAACTAATTCTTCTTCGAAATTATTTACTGACTTCGCGTATTCCTTTTCAATTATTCGTTCGTCAGCATTGAGTATTTCATTAATGCGGTCCTGAGATGCTTGCGCCCTCGTCATATTAGCCATATTGTTGGAAACGCTTTGAATAGGTCGAAGCAATTGAGAAAACACAATCACAAACGTGAGGAAAATCTCTCCTGAAAGCGCATCGCTATCCGATTCTAAAATCATTTTACCACCGAACCAAACCAAACAGAGCATAACCCCTGCGCCCAAGACCTCATTCAACAACGGGGATAAATCTTTCTTCCTAAAAGCCTTGGTAACGAGTTTTTGGTGTTTCAAATTAACGCTTCTGAAATTATCAAAAAAAGAAGGAATTGCATTAAATGCCTTGATAATTCGAATTCCACTTAATCCTTCCTCCATTGCGGAAAAAAGAAATCCCATTTGTTCCTGGCCTTTCTTCGCTGTTCTTTTCAGGCTCTTGCCTATTCTCGAAATGACAAATGCGGAAATCGGAAGTAAAAAAAAGGAAACAACTGTTAATTGAGGACTCAAGTATATGAGTGAAACAACATTTATGATTATGGCGATTGGTTCTCTGAAGATTAATTCAAGAAGGCTAACGACCGCAATTTCGATTTCACCGACATCACTATTCATTCGAGCCATTAAGTCTCCTTTTCGTTCATTCGAATAATAGGATAATGGCAAAATGAGTGCTTTGTAAAACAACGAATCACGCACATCCCTCACCACAGCCATTCGTAACTCAGACTGATACCAAACGGCTCCATAGCGAAACAAGTTTTTTAGAAAAAATGCAACAAATACAGAGACACATACAAACATTAAGGCCTGCTTTGGATCATTCTGAACGAGTTCATACATAAAAAAATTATAGTAGTCTTTTATGTATTCGAATAATGCGAATGGGTTGTTCAACATCGGTCGATCTACCCGCGCCATCTCAGATGGGTCTCTGAAAATTAATTGAAGCACCGGAATGAATAAAACCAATGATAACAAATTGAAAATTACAAATAGTAGGTTACATAATACAACCAACAAAGCAAGTCCTTTGTATTTAAATGTATATCGATATATTTCCCTGTAGTAATTCACAATTGATGCAAAGATACATTTAGTTGGCAACATTTCTTACCTTTGCCTTATGGGATCAATCCGTCAAAATAAAATTGAGTCAGTCATTCAAATTGAGCTTTCGACTTTCTTTCAGCAACACGCATCCGAAGTTTGTTTAGGGTCGATGGTTACAGTTACTGTTGTTCGAGTGACGCAGGATCTTTCATTGGCAAGATGTTATTTAAGCTTTTTTTTAGGGCCTGAAAAACAAAAGGTTTTGGAAAACATTAAAGCGAATTATGGAAAGATTCGCGGAGAAGTCGGAAAACGCCTAAAAAATATGCACAAAATACCAGAGCTTACTTTTTTTATTGACGACTCGCAAGATTACGCTGAAAAAATTGAACAATTACTTAAAAAGTAAATCCAATTAATGTTTCTTTTTACATAGCGCTGCGTTACCTTCGCTCAACGAAAAAGAGCATTGTTACGCTAATAAGTCGGATTTCAATTGTAGGAGTTGCCGTTATTACGGCCGCTTTGGTGATAATTCTCTCTGCCTTTAACGGGATGGAAAAAATGATTCAAACCATCTACAGTGAATTTGATACCGATATTTCTGTTTCAGTGAATAAAGGCAAAACATTCAATGAATCACAGGTTAATTGGTCGGAATTATCAAAAATTGACGGAATAAAATCCTACTCGCGAGCAATCGAGGAAATCGTAGTTCTAAGACACGAAAAAAAATGGGTTAGTGCAACACTTGTAGGTATAGAAAATAATTTTTTGGATGCGATTGAAATCAATAAAAAAAATAAAACTGGCGAATTTGCGCATTTATTAAGTGGTGAAGGGGTCATTCAAGATTCCCAAAATGGACAAAGTTTGGGGTTAATTGGGGCGGGATTAATGCAAAAATTGAATTTAATTATTGGGAGCACCAATGAACGAGAATCAATTCTAGTCTATGCGCCAAAAAGAAATGTAAAAATCCGACCTGGAAAAACGCCATTCCATACCGATAGAATTTTTATTGCAGGCTCGATTAATTACAACAGAGAAGTTAATGATGAGAAAGTCATTTGGCCTCTCGAAAATGCCCGTAACTTGTTAAGATATGACAACGAACTTACACATATCCATATTGATGTAGACCAAAACTCGGGATTCAGTAATGACGAGGTAAAAAGTAAAATAAGTGCGACTTTAGGTTCTAATTTCAAAGTAAAAACGAATTACGAGAAAAATGAATTAATCTATCAAACAAGCAAGTCTGAACGATTGGTCGTCATTGTTATTTTAATCTTCATTTTCATTTTAGCTTCTTTCAACTTAATAGCTTCGTTGACTATGCTTTATTTCGAGAAAAAAGAAAATATGGACACCTTGAAGGTAATGGGTTTTTCAGATAAAAACATTTTTCAGATTTTTCTATACGAGGGGCTTCTCATATCAGGATCAGGAATGCTTGTTGGTTTGTTTTTGGGATACCTTGTTTGTTTGATTCAATCTACATTTCAATTAGTTGTTATTCGCATTGAGCCATTTACACCATTTCCCATTTCTTTTTCATGGGGTGATTTCTTTTTGATACTTTTTTCAGTAACCTCGCTAAGTTTTCTCTTCAGTTATTTCCCGGTGCGCGTTTTAGTTCGCAATTCAAGAAAATAATTATTATCCAATAATTTAATTCTTTGTTCTAAATAAAAAATAAAAAGTAGTATATTTGCGCCCAAATTAAAAAGGCTTAAAATGTCATCAATTAAAGGAAAAATCTCGCAAGTTATCGGTCCAGTTGTGGACGTTCGTTTTGAAAGAGGAACGACTCTTCCAAATATTTATGATGCTCTTGAAGTATACAAGGCAGATGGAACTCGTGTCGTTCTCGAAGTTCAGTCACACGTTGGGGAAAACGCGATACGCGCAATCTCAATGGACTCAACAGATGGTTTTACAAGGGGTATGGAGGTTGTTTCAACAGGAACATCCATAAAAATGCCAACTGGTGATAAAATTAAAGGTCGTTTATTTAACGTAGTTGGTGAAGCTATTGACGGAATTAATAAAGTTGACAATGCTAACGGATTACCAATCCATAGAGAAGCTCCGAAATTTGATCAATTATCAACTGCAACAGAAATATTGTTTACTGGAATTAAAGTTATCGACTTGATCGAGCCTTATGCAAAAGGTGGTAAAATCGGTCTTTTTGGTGGTGCTGGTGTAGGTAAAACGGTACTAATTCAGGAATTAATCAACAACATTGCGAAAGGTCACGGTGGTTTATCCGTATTTGCAGGTGTGGGTGAAAGAACCCGTGAAGGAAACGACTTGCTTCGTGAGATGTTGGAGTCAGGAATTATCAAATACGGTAAAGACTTTATGCATTCAATGGAAGAAGGCGGATGGGATTTGACGAAGATTGACCTTGAAGAAATGAAAGAGTCGAAAGCTACGTTTGTATTTGGTCAAATGAATGAACCTCCTGGAGCACGCGCACGTGTTGCACTTTCAGGTTTGACGCTAGCTGAATATTTCCGCGATGGAGAAGGAGATGGACAAGGAAAAGACATTCTTTTCTTCGTTGACAACATTTTCCGATTCACCCAGGCAGGTTCTGAGGTATCAGCTTTACTAGGACGTATGCCATCGGCGGTAGGATATCAACCAACTCTAGCGACAGAAATGGGGGCTATGCAAGAACGCATTACCTCAACAAAAAGTGGTTCGATTACTTCAGTGCAAGCGGTTTACGTACCTGCGGATGACTTAACAGATCCAGCTCCAGCCAATACATTTGCTCACTTGGATGCGACAACGGTACTTTCTAGAAAAATCGCTGAATTAGGTATTTATCCTGCGGTAGACCCGCTTGATTCAACATCTCGAATTCTAACTCCTGAAATCGTGGGTGAGGAACATTACAACTGTGCTCAACGAGTTAAAGTTACGCTTCAGCGTTACAAAGAACTTCAAGATATCATTGCAATTCTTGGTATGGACGAATTATCTGAAGAAGATAAATTGGT
>JBMLTP010000085.1:0-3437 GCA_049239885.1 Crocinitomicaceae bacterium | reverse complement strand
GATCGCCACGGAATGAACCATGAAAAACCAAGAAATAAAGTCGGAACATGTAAATAGCAGTAAGTGTTACCGCAATCATTAAAGTTCCAAATACAATCGGATTGTGCATTAATGCGTGCGCTATTATCTCATCTTTGGAATAGAATCCAGAAAGGAGTGGGAAACCAGAAATTGCTAGTGTTCCAATCAAAAACGTAATATGTGTAATTGGAATTTTTTTGGCAAGGCCGCCCATTTTACGGATGTCTTGTTCGTCAGACATGGCATGAATGACACTTCCTGAACCTAAGAATAAAAGCGCTTTGAAGAATGCGTGAGTGGTAACGTGAAAAAGTGCGACAGTGTATGCTCCCATTCCAAGTGCAACAAACATCAATCCCAATTGAGAAACCGTAGAATAAGCAAGCACTTTTTTGATATCACTCTGACGCATCGCAATAAATGCTGCAATCAAGGAAGTAGCTAAACCGATGTATAGAATTATGTCTTTCGTAAACGGAGCAAGTTCAAATAAAAAGTTAGAACGAACAACCAAATAAATACCTGCTGTAACCATCGTCGCAGCGTGAATCAATGCTGATACGGGTGTTGGTCCTGCCATTGCATCAGGTAGCCAGGTAAATAATGGAATTTGAGCACTTTTACCAGTAGCAGCAAGAAATAAACATAGGGTTATTGCTCCAACAGCCGCATAGGGAATCAACGAAGCCAATTTCAATTCAGCAACTTTTGCCGCGATTTCATTGTATTCAACTGTTCCAAATGTCGCCAATAACATGAACAAAGCAAATAACAATCCAACATCACCAATTCGATTCATGATGAATGCTTTACGCGCCGCTACGCTGTTTTCAGTTCCTTTATGGATATCACTGAAATGAAATCCAATTAATAAATAAGAGCACATTCCAACACCTTCCCATCCAAAGAATAACACAAAGTAATTACTTCCTAAAACAAGAAGTAACATTGAGAAAATGAAGAGATTTAAATAAGCAAAGAACTTATAAAAACCTTCATCATGGCTCATGTATCCAATCGAAAACAAATGAATCAAAGATCCAATTCCAGTAATAATCAAAGTCATCCAAATTGAAAGTGAATCTATTTGAAAGCTGGCGTTCAGTTTGAAATCTTCCAAATTAACAACAGAAAAAAGATGAACAATTTGATTTTGTGGTAAATTCAAAAAAATCATTAAGGCGCAAATAAATGAACCTGCTACCATGCTTGTTGCTAATGTCCCAACAACGGATTTTGGTAGATTCTTTCCTAAAAGACCAATCGTTGCAGATCCCAAAAGTGGGAGTGAGATTAGGGTAAGTAATAAAATATCTGCTGCCATCTTAGTCTTTTAATTTGTTAAATAATTCAATATCAATCGACTTGTTGCTTCGGTACGCCATAATCAGTATTGATAACCCAACCGTTGCTTCCGCTGCGGCAACTACAACAATAAAGAACACAAAAATTTGTGGATCGCTAGCTCCGTAAAATTTAGAGAAGGTTACCAAAAGTAAATTGACCGAATTAAGCATGAGCTCGATACACATCAATAGAACTATCATATTTTTACGGGTTAACACTCCGTAACAACCGATTGAAAATAAGGCGATTGCTACGACCACAAAAAAGTCGAGTGATGAACCGATATTGCTTACAGCTGGATTCATGTTAATCAATTATTTGTTTTTCTCTTTTCGCCAATAAAACGGCGCCAACCATTGCGGCAATGAAAAGAATGGATGAAACTTCAAATGGAACTACATACTTGGAAAACAATAAATTTCCAAGGCTTTCAACTGTTCCAATATTGGCATTACCGGGAACGTAATTTTTTCCCAAAACGAGACTGTCTTTTAAAGCTGCCACTAAAACAGAAAACAAAGCTCCGGCAGCCAGGACACCGATAAGTTTTGAAAACAACGAAGTTTGAGGTTCTGCTTGTTTGTTCAAATTCAATAGCATCAATACGAAAAGGAATAAAACCATTATCGCACCGGCATATACAATTATGTTAACGATTGCCAAAAATTCAGCATTCATCAAAATATAAAGCGATGAGATAAAGAAGAAAGTGATTACTAAAAAAATGACACTTCGAATGGGGTGCTTGCTCAATACAACCATCAGTGCTGAACCAATCGTTAATGCCCCCAAGATAATTGCTAAAATTTGTAAGCTCATATAGTTGTTCTTTTACCTGTATGCTGGCGTTTTGTAATGTCGATTCTTTGTTCTAATGGTTCCACAAGTTTATCTTTTCCGTAAATGAAATCATTTCTTTCAAATTCGGTTGGAACAATTCGATCAGTCAAGAAAACAGCCTCTTTCGGACAAGCTTCTTCACAAAGTCCACAGAAAATGCATCGAAGCATATTTATTTCATAGCTCTCAGCGTATTTTTCTTCGCGGTACAAATGCTCCTCTCCTTTTTGACGTTCATTTGCCACCATCGTAATCGCTTCAGCAGGACATGCAACAGCACAAAGTCCACAGGCAGTGCAATTTTCACGACCTTCTTCGTCACGTTTCAAAACGTGCATACCGCGATAAACAGGAGCAAACACACGAACTTCTTCTGGATATTTGATGGTTTTTCTTCTTTTAAGCATGTGCTTGAAAGTAGTCATCATTCCTTTGGCAATCGCCCACAGGTATAGCTTTTCCGTAAACGTCATTGGTTTATCGGAAACAACTTTCTTTCTATTGGTTAAACTTTTCATTTTCTTATTAATTAAACCAACCTTCATTAAATGCAATCACAATAGCTGTCACAAGCATGTTTATTAGAGCAATTGGAATTAATACTTTCCATCCTAAATGCATTAATTGATCAAAGCGGAATCTTGGAATTGTCCAACGAATCCACATGAATACAAAAATCATAATGAACGTTTTGGTGAAAAATGCCAATACGCTCAAAATTGCTAGGGTATTTCCACTGAATGCGTCCATTCCTGGGAAGTTGTATCCTCCAAAGAACATAATTGCCATAATCGCTGAGGAAATAAACATGGCGATATATTCGGCGAATAAAAACAAACCTAGCTTCATCGAGCTGTATTCCGTATGATATCCTCCAATTAACTCGTTCTCACATTCAGGAAGGTCAAAAGGCGCACGGTTGGTTTCTGCGAGCGAACAAACAAAAAACACCAAAAATGCAACCGGTTGGTAGAATATATTCCAATTCATACCATGTTGTTTTTCAACGATATCGGAAAGACTCAAACTTCCTGACATTAAAATAATCGTAATGGCTGAAATCCCCATGGCTAATTCATAGGAAATCATTTGAGAAGATGCACGTATAGCTCCGTAAAGCGAATATTTATTATTCGAAGCCCATCCACCAATCATTATTCCATAAACACTGATTGATAAAACGGCGAATAAATAAAGAATTCCAATATTGAAATCTGTTACTTGACGAT
>JBMLTP010000084.1:0-3429 GCA_049239885.1 Crocinitomicaceae bacterium | reverse complement strand
TCATTCGAAATAATGCCCAAGGTATAAAAGTTTCCAAACCGATCATACGTATATCCGTTATAAGTATTTCACTAGCCATTGTTGTTAACTTGATAACCATTGCAATCGTTACAGGTTTTCAAAATGAGGTACGTGGAAAAATTGTTGGCTTCAACGCGCCTTTGTTTATTTCGAAAGCCGGAACAACAAGTCTTTATGAATGTGAACCTATTCACAAAAATCAAACCGAAATTGAAGCCTTGAATCAAATTGATGGTGTGAATTCCATTTATCCTGTTTGTTACAAACCTGCTTTGTTGCAATCAAGCAAATATCAAGACACTATTCAACTTGCTTCAGGTAAAGATTCCTTGGTACAAAAGCAAGACATTGCTGGAGTCGTAATGAAAGGTGTAGATCAAAAATACGATTGGAGTTTCATTAAAAAACATTTGGTACAAGGACGAATTCCTAAATACGATGACTTGAACGTGAGTCTGGAAATAGTGATTTCTTCAAAGATTGCTGCTAACCTGAACTTTCATCTTAATGAGGATGTTATGACTTTTTACGTTAAGGATCAACCGATTTCAAAACGCTATAAAGTTGTTGGAATTTTCAATACCGGACTTGAAGAATTCGATAAGAAAATTGTCTTTTGTGATATTCGGGAAGTTCAACGTGTGAGTGATTTTGGAATTTCAACGGAAATAAGCATCGAAGACACAATTTCAAAATCAGGATCCATTCTTTTAAAGGCAAATGTATCAGGAAACATGAGTGATCTGCTTTTTGATTGGGGAAAAGGCCCTGATGTTTATGGCGGGATTTTATTAAATCAGCTAAAGGATACGACAATTCGATTGATTGTTCATCAAATGGATTATGCTCGAAATATTTCAATTCCATTGGATACGACATACATCTCATTCGATTGCGTTAAACGTAAAATTTCAGTTCAAAGTTTGAAACGGGAATTTGATAATCGAATCTATCGGGAGGAAAATAGTAAAAATTCATTTTTTCTTTTCTCAAAGAATCAAAAAATTATAGTTTCAACTCAAGCTGGAAAAGGCACTTATTCAGACTTCGTTACAGGTTATGAAGTACAAATCAACAAGTGGGAAGATTTAACAGCCGTTCAGGAAAACTTAAAGGCTTCAATTGAAATGAAACCAACGAAATCTGGAGAATTACTTCAAATTCAAAGCATTACTGATACACAAGGCGATTTGTTTGCTTGGTTGAATTTTTTGGATTACAATGTTCTAATCATAGTCATTTTAATGTTGTTAATTGGCATTATCAATGTTGGTTCAGCTATGCTTGTGTTAATTGTTGTGCGAACCAATTTCATCGGAATTCTTAAAGCACTTGGATCCACAAATTGGAGCATACGGAAAATATTCTTGATGCAAGCAGCCTATCTAATTGTAAAAGGAATGTTGATTGGAAACGCAATCGGAATTTCCCTCTGTCTGATTCAGATGCAATTTGGAATATTCACCTTGGATCCGAGCATTTATTATTTAGACAAAGTTCCTGTTGAATTGACTTTTTTAAACTGGTTGATGATTAATTTAATTACATTTTCAGTGTGCATTCTTGCCTTGATTATCCCAAGTTATGTGGTGACGCGAATCAGTCCTACCAAAGCAATTCGATTTAATTAAGATGCAGACCTTTGAAGTTGGGGAAAATGTAAGTGTTCTTGAGGAGTCGGGAGTTTTTATAATCAAGGAAATTTTTCAAGGTAAAGCACGAGTCGAAGATGAATTCGGATTCGAACAATGGATCGAAATGAAATTTGTTGTGAAAAGAAGATCTATTTCCGTAAAACGTCTGCAAAAGAAGGATGAAACTGCGACCAAAATTTCGAAAAAAGACTTGAAAACGATTTCAATTCCTGAAATTGATTTACACATTGAGAGCTTAGTTAAATCCGATTCTCAAATGTCTGCTCACGATAAATTCACTTTGCAAATCGAACAATTTAAACGTTTCACCAACCAGATGATTCAGAGAAAAGTAACTAAATTTCGAGTCATACATGGATCGGGTGAAGGAAGGTTAAAGTCTGAAATTCGGTCCATGGTTCAATCTCGGGTTGGCTTCACTATCCACGATTATAACTTCGCTAATGGCAAAGTTGGTGCTTCACTCATCGAATTGCAGGTGACTAAAGTTGTTCCGTTTTGAATAATCCATGAAAACGATATTTTAGTTTTTTGAATTTCATCATGTTTTAATTTTCACTACTTTTGCCTCCTAAAATCAGTCGATATGAGTTATGATATTATAGTATTAGGTAGCGGTCCGGGTGGATATGTTACTGCAATTCGCGCTTCTCAACTAGGTTTAAAAACTGCCATTATTGAAAGAGAATCACTTGGTGGTATTTGCTTAAATTGGGGTTGTATTCCAACAAAAGCCTTGTTGAAGTCCGCAAACGTTTTTGAATATCTATCTCATGCCGCTGATTACGGAATTAAGGTAGAAAATGCATCTGCTGATTTTGGGGCTATGATTAAAAGAAGTCGTGATGTTGCAAATGGAATGAGTGCCGGAATTCAGTTTCTGATGAAGAAAAATAAAATCGATGTCGTCAAAGGAAACGGAGTCGTAAAACCCGGAAAAAAGATTCTTGTTACCGATGAAAGCGGAGCGACAACCGAATACTCAGCATCGAAAGGTGTGATTATCGCAACTGGAGCGCGCTCTCGTGAATTACCAAATCTTCCGCAGGATGGAGAAAAAATCATTGGTTACCGCCAAGCGATGACCTTACCGACACAACCGAAGAAATTGGTCGTTGTTGGTTCAGGTGCAATTGGTGTTGAATTTGCATATTTCTACAATGCGATTGGAACAGAGGTTACTATCGTGGAATATTTACCAAATATCGTTCCGGTTGAGGATGAAGATGTATCAAAACAATTGGAGAAATCATTCAAAAAGGCAGGGATTAATGTGATGACAAACGCATCTGTAGAATCCGTTGACACGAAAGGTAAAGGTTGTGTTGTTACCATTAAAACAGCAAAAGGTGAGGAGAAAATCGAATGCGACGTAGTGCTTTCCGCAGTTGGAATTCAAGCAAATATTGAAAATATTGGTCTAGAAGAAGTTGGAATCATCGTTGACAAAGGACGAATTCTAGTAAACGATTATTATCAAACAAACATACCTGGATATTTTGCGATTGGTGATGTTGTTCCTGGACAGGCTTTGGCGCACGTTGCTTCTGCTGAAGGAATCATTTGTGTTGAAAAATTGGCCGGTCATCATCCAGAGCCATTGAATTATGGAAACATACCAGGATGTACGTATTGTTCGCCTGAAGTTGCCTCAGTTGGTATGACAGAAAAAGCTGCTAAAGAAGCTGGTTATGAAATCAAAGTTGGTAAATTCCCATTCTCTGCATCAGGTAAAGCAAGTGCCGCAGGTGCA
>JBMLTP010000083.1:0-4085 GCA_049239885.1 Crocinitomicaceae bacterium | reverse complement strand
CAACGTTAATAAAACTAATCCTCTTTTCAATTTCATCTCGATAAATATTGTTCCCAATTCCAAGCATCCCTAACAGCATCAACAATTGTGAGTTCGGATTTCCAACCCAAAAGTTTTTCCGCTTTACTCGCGTTAGCATAAATTTCGACTACATCACCTTCTCTACGTGGACCGTATTGCCAGTTCAAAACAACTCCTATTTCTTTCACAAATGCTTGAATGATTTCCTTCACGCTTGTTCCTTTGCCTGTGCCGATGTTGATGTTTTCAAGCAAACCGGATTTATTTTCCATTAAAAAGTCAACAGCTTTTACGTGCGCCTTCGCCAAATCACTCACGTGAATGTAGTCTCTAATGCAGGTTCCATCGGGAGTTGGGTAATCATTTCCGAAAACAGTCAACATTTCTTGTTTTCCAATCGCGGTTTGCGTAACAAATGGAAGGAGGTTGTTGGGTCTGCCAATTGGAAATTCACCAATCAAAGCACTTTTATGCGCCCCAACAGGATTGAAATATCTTAAATTAATGACTTTCAGATGCTTGTTAGCATTGAAAACATCTTGAATAATTTGTTCCCCGATCCATTTTGTATAACCATAAGGTGAATTTGGTAAATTTTTCTCAGTTTCTTCTGTCACTTCCTTTTGTCCTTTCGGTTCACCATAAACGGTACAAGAAGAAGAAAAAACGAAATTCGAAATATTGAATTCCAACATTTTTTGAAGCACATTCACTAATCCCGAAATGTTGTTTTGATAATATTTGATAGGTTCAGCAACAGATTCTCCCACGGCTTTGTATGCAGCGAAATGAATGACAGCCTCCGGTTTATAGGTTTTAAATATTGAATCCATAAAACTTGGATCACAAATATCTCCTTCGCGGATAATCGGTTCAGCTTGTAATATCGTTTTCAGGCCATCAACTACCACACGGTTGGCATTTCGAAAATCATCCAAAATAACTGGAGTGTATCCATTTTCAACCAATGAAACAACTGTATGAGATCCTATGTAACCTGCTCCTCCTGTAACAACAATATACTTTGCCATATTCAAAGGTATAAGAAAAAAAGATAAAGGTGGTTACAAAAGAAGTTTAGATGGGATTGTATTCCTTTTATATTGTAGTGATTCAATTACTCTTTATTTCTTGGTTTACCACCCAATCGATAGGAAACTTGGAATTTTCCTGTGTAACCAAAATAAGTTCTTCTTGTCGGGGTTGATTCGTAATAATAATGCCAAGCATTATTTGATAGGTGTGCGCCATATTCCAATCCAAACTGTATTCCTGGGGTTAAATTTAGTTGAAAGCCAAAAGTAGATCCAATCTTGAAATAACCAGCATTACCTGAAGGAGTGTAAGTTGCCGCGTTGAAGTTATAATCGTAGTTTTGAGTTACTTTTCTGACTAATCCAAGGCAAAGAGAAGGGGCAACGAACCAAGTGGCTTTAGTTAATCCGTTTAAATAAAATAAAGGCTCAATTCCCAGATCCCCAATGATTTCTTTGCTGTATTCACCATAGTTACCAATGTCTTTTATAATTACTTCATTAAGTGGGCTGATCCCTATTCGCATTGGGAATCGAAGAGCTAAGTCTGTTCTTATTTCTTTTTGAAAGAAAATATCAATGTTATGATTGGTTGCGAAAAAACGATCAATGTCGCGATCCAACATTCCAACAGGTCGAATTAAGGAAAAAAGATTGATTCCAAAACTGTAAGGACTATATGTAAAATTTGGCTGTTGTTTCGCTATTCCCATTTTGTGAACATATGCCTTTGAAGCTGGACTTTTAGTTATGTAAAAAGGAACTTTCCCGATTCTTTCCTGATTAAATGAAGGTTCGGTTATTTCAGCCATATCCAAGTATAGTGTATCTGTACCACTTGAAAATGAAATTAAATTATAGGTTTGGTCGTAAAATAGAATTTTACCAGTTCGTAAATTGCCTTTTTTATCGACAATTGTGTCTTGGGAAAGAACTGAAAAAGCAGAGCCCCAAAAAACATTTAAAGCCAAGATTAATTTATTCATATTTAAACGTTTTATTTTTAAAAGAAAAATCATTTTTGTTCAGCGAAAAAGGAATTCAATCGTAAGATTTGCTCATACTTTTCCATTGAAAAAGCTGACAAACCGCCCTCCTTATTTATTTCTAGCAGCTTTCTAAGATCAGGTTTTCCTTGGTATTTCAAGTGTGTACGATAGTACCCTTTACTAACGATGAAAAGGGTTCGGTTTTGCGTTTTAAGACCTTCAAAAGAAATATTTATAGGTTCATCACCTTCCCTGTGTATTAAATAATCTGAATCGTTTTCCGCCAATTTGGTAGATAACCCAGAGTTCTTTTCACCTGAAACAATAGCGTTATAGGTCACCTTTTCAAGTTTTTCACCACTCGTTTCAGCAAGTACCAAATGATCTATCTCCCAAAAATGATAACCGCTTCGCAATCTAATTTTCAAGGATTTATTCTTTAAATATTTATCGGGAATGTTAATTGCCATTTTATTGTAATTCACATCACCAACCAGGTCGATTTGTTCAATGTTTTTCCAAACTTTACCATCTAACACCTCAACATTGAGTAAAATTCCTGCCTTGTCAATATTTTTCATTAGTTGCTTTTTACTTTTTTTGGAATTTGATTTAACCCAATCATCGAACGCAGAACCAAAAAGCGATGTAAATTCATGATAGAGGTAGCCGCTCCATTTGGTATTTTTAGCACTAATGATCAATTTGGTGTTTGCAGTCAAATTTTCGGGTTCAAATGTTGCATAGAGGTTTGAAAAATTGTTTTCTCCAACTGATTTAAAATCGTAAGCTTGATCATCTTCACTTGACACCATTCTTAGTTTGGAATCACCAGTATCATCGCTAACCAATATCGGCTCTTTGATTTTATTAAGCTCGTAAAAATTCCCGTATTTATCCGAAACGACTTCTTTGTCTTTCTCGTGATATACCGCAACCAATTTAAGTTGATTTGTAAATTGGGTTTCCTTTTCTTCGTTTTTAATTTGAAAATAATAGTTTGAACGTTCCTTGTTTAAATCCGGAATGCGTTTGTAATCATACCTTTCCAATTTTTGATTAAGCGCTCCCGTGTATAAGGTATTCGTGTATACCCAATCATTTCCATTTTGTGCATATGTATGAGGACAACCACAAGCAATGTATAAAAATATCCAAAAACCCGCAATCACAGAACCTGCGCCAATTCCAACAAATGATAACGTTGTCAGCACTTTGTTTTCGTTCAATAATTGTACTTTTTCAATTTTTTCAATAGGAATAAATAGTTCGTCACCTTTGGTAATAGCTTCCTTAGTGAAAATATGAAGTTGATTCAAGTAATATTCCATGCTCTTGCTTGCTTTGAAGTTTCTTTTATGCAAGGCTTTTTGATAATAAAACGCTACTTCCTGCCCAACTGGAATAGGTCGGCCAATGATACCGGTTTCCGTTTTTCTTGGATTTGAGAGTTCCCAATACGCATCACCAACATGGACAACGACATGAGCGAAAGACCCCCTTTCACTAAAAAGTGGAACCTGATTTGTCGTTGGATCGCCTTGCTGTAGGCGGTACATGTGGCAATGGGTTGAAAAAACGGCTACTAGTAACAGCCAACTAATCATTCTAAGCATAACTCGATTCTTTATTTTCATTTTTAATATAATCACAACCTTCCAACTTCAACTCGGATAAATCACGTTTTAGATCTCCTGTTAAAAAGTGAGATTTTTTATTTCGGCAAAAAGGACAGGACTGCACATAACCATCTGTATCGATATAAATGTACCGATTTCCCGCTCCTGCACACCCTTTTTTTCGTTGCTGATATCCCGTATATTGAAGAATGGGAAGAGTCTTAAATTCCTTGTTCGAATTTATTTTTTCGTAGAACAACTCTAAAATAGCCTTATTTTCATTCGTTAGGAGCACGTCCTTTCCTTCATAGTTGCCCGTTGCACGCGGTTCAAGCATTTGGACAAAGGCAACTTGTTGTCGGGCAGCAAAATAAAGATATTGAAACAAATCTTCTTCCGAGCAAAATTCATTGGTAACGCAA
>JBMLTP010000082.1:0-2986 GCA_049239885.1 Crocinitomicaceae bacterium | reverse complement strand
CGATTTGTTCCTCCATAGTAAGATGAGAAGAGGAGGTTCGAGAAATTTGAATTTAATTTGAAAATAACACCGTCTTGAACCCCGCCGAATGTTCCTTGAACTGCAGCAACAACTGGAAAATTAGTCGAGCGGGTACATGAAGCGACAAGAATGTTGTTATTGGCATCAAGCATAATTTCACCTCTTGATTGGTCTCCATAATTTGAATTCAATCCACTGTAGTCTGTGGTTTGATCATATGGTAGAAACCCTTGGTCATAATTTACTCCATCGTTCGATGAACCGCCAACATAAGTTGAACCCATTAAATTGTGACCATTAGCGCTTAATTTGGCAACATAAATATCTGTCCCCAAATTCTGGAAATAAACTCCATTGTAGTAAAAATTTGTGTTGTAAGTTGTATTTCCACCATTAAATCCAGTATCAAAAGCTCCTGGTGTGGTTGGAAAGTCAGAACTAGAAGTTGCTCCAAAAAAATACAGATTATCTTGCGCATCACAAATCATACTGTGAACGGTTTCTGTTCCTTGGGTATTATTTCCACCCCCGACGAAAGTTCCCCAAATCATCTGGGTTCCGTCTGCACTGTACTTCGAGATAAAAACATCAGTTATTCCGTATGAAGCGTTCAAAACTGTAAAATTGGAATTAATGTCATACGCCAATGGATCTGGATTTGGATAGTCATTTCCATAAACTGTACCGCCTGAATAAGCTGTCCCATCGTTCCCATAAGTAGCTGTCATACCGAAATTATCCGAGTTTGCTCCAACGTAGGTTGCAAATACAAGCACAGGGTCAATTACTAAAATGTGATTTTCATCGTATTTCCCTATATCAAAAGTTAAATTGTCTCCATCTAATTGGAATTTGCACTTCACTTTTACTTCTTTTCCATTGATAATTTGATACGCAAATGGTTTTTGCTCAATAATCTTACCTAAATCCGTATCTAAAATAAGGTTTCCTTTTGAGTCAATTGAAATGGATTTGTGACCAGCATAATTTAGTTGAATTAGGTTTGGATTAATGTTTGGCTGAACAAAAAATTCATATTTCACTTCATCTGAGTGACCAGATACTTTCATGTCAATACCATTGTAGAAATTTCTCAATATGGCTTCATCATAGCCATGAACATCCGATGCCCATTTGCTTGAATCCTTTCCTTTGAAATAGTTGAAATAATATTTAGTTGGATTAATTTTTTGGATTTCATCGACCTTGTTCGACCCAACAAAATTTAAATGAACTAGCGTTTCTCGAATTATTTCACTTTTAAAATTCGTGTCTTTAGCGGCATGGGCTCTGTGCATCGCTGAATAATCTTGCAAATGAAAAATCATTTTCTGTTGCTGAACCCAAAGTTTACCGCCATCCATTTTTGTTTGAAACAAAACACCAAGTGGCCATTGACCTTTATTTTCAATTAGTTTCTTACCTTTCTCACTATCGTGAGTGTGATTATGAACTTTTTTGACAGAATTTTGCGCTAAACCAATTGATGAAAAAATAATGGAGCAAACTAAAAATAACGTTCGAAATAAGGGCATTACTTTAATTTTTCGACTAAGTTAAGGAATTTTAGTGGTTGGTTAAAATCAATTTCATTTGTATTTTAATTATATAACTAATTTAGAAGCCAAATCGAAAAAATGAATCGCATTTCTAAATTATTTGGGATAAAATATCCGCTAATTCAAGCAGGAATGATTTGGTGTTCGGGATGGGAATTAGCAGCTGCTGTATCTAATTCTGGTGGATTGGGAATTATTGGTTCTGGGTCGATGTATCCAGAAATTTTGGATGAACAGATAAAAAAATGTTTGGAGGTGACAAATAACCCATTTGCGGTAAATCTTCCGATGCTTTATCCTGATATAGACAAACATGTTGAAACAATAATTAAACACAAAGTTCCAATTGTTTTTACATCGGCAGGTAATCCAAAAACCTGGACAAAGTACCTTCAAGATCATGGTATAAAAGTCGTACATGTTGTTTCTAGTTTGAAATTCGCTTTAAAAGCCCAAGAAGCAGGTGTAGATGCGATTGTTGCTGAAGGATTTGAAGCCGGTGGACACAATGGAAGAGATGAAACAACAACGTTATGTTTGATACCCAAAATTGCAAAAGAGATAAGTATTCCGCTTATTGCTGCCGGAGGGATAGCTTCTGGTAGAGCCATGCTTGCAGCCTTGAACTTAGGCGCAGATGGTGTTCAAATTGGCAGTCGATTTGTTGCGACATTTGAGTCAAGTGCTCATGAAAATTTTAAAAATAAAATTGTAAATTTACCTGAAGGAGAAACTATTTTAACATTGAAAGAGCTTACTCCGGTTCGGTTAGTTAAGAATGAATTCTATAAAAAGGTTGAGGCTGCATATGAAGCGAATGCAAATGAGCAGGATTTAAAGCAATTACTTGGACGTGGACGTGCAAAAAAAGGAATGTTTGAAGGTGACCTCGTTGAAGGTGAATTAGAAATAGGTCAAGTAGCTTCGCAAATTCAAAATATTATTTCTGCTCAAGAAGTTGTTCAAGAAATTATTGATGAATTTCATCTGGCCTTAAAAGAGCAGAATGCTAACAAATTTCAATTTTAATGATACAATTTGAACGATTTGAATTAGAGAATGGATTAAAAGTACTTTTTCATAAAGACACAACTACACCAATGGCAGTAGTAAATGTACTCTATGATGTTGGTGCAAGGGATGAGTCGGAGGAACAAACTGGTTTTGCTCATTTATTTGAGCATTTGATGTTTGGAGGCTCTGTCAACATTCCTGATTTTGACTCGGCCCTGCAGCGAGCTGGTGGAGAAAATAATGCATTTACTTCAAATGACATTACTAATTATTACGATGTGGTTCCGGCAAATAATCTTGATACTGCGCTATGGTTGGAAAGTGATCGAATGTTATCTTTAGCTTTCACGGAAAAAAGTTTAGAAGTTCAGCGTCAAGTGGTGGTCGAGGAG
>JBMLTP010000081.1:0-9075 GCA_049239885.1 Crocinitomicaceae bacterium | reverse complement strand
TGTGAAGTAAGAAAGATTGAATTTGTTTTGATATTTTAGCATTTGAAAATGAAAAAAATAAAAAACAAACCTAAAGTCCAAAAAACTGGGATTCGAAGATACATTCAGATTGTTTTTAAATCAATAATTTGGTTTTTTGGAAGTTTAATCGCATTTTTCATTGTTTATGGGATTGTAGCTTTTTTTACTTCAAGAATCACGGTTGAAGGTAAAAGTGGTAAAGGAGAAAAAGTTCAAATTTATCTCATGCAATCGGGAGTTCATACAGATTTTTTAGTTCCTGTAAAAAATGATGAAATCGATTGGACTGATGTTTTTCCGCGTACTAATACTAAATTGAACGACACCAATACACGTTATCTAGCAATTGGCTGGGGAGATAAGAATTTTTACATGAATACGCCTGAATGGAGCGATTTAACATTTAAAACGGCTATTTTCTGCATGACAGGTCTCGGCACGGCAGCAGTTCATTCAACATACTATTATGAAGTTCCTAAAGACAAACCAACAGTACAATTATCCCTCTCAAAAAAACAATACAAAAAGTTAATTCAATATGTCAAGAACACACTTGTTATGACAAAAACTCAAAAGTCCGTCTACATAAAACCAAGTAATAAAAAAGTTGTTACTGATAACGATGCTTATTACGAAGCTCATATGCGTTACAGCCTTTTCCATACGTGCAATACCTGGATTAATAATGGTTTAAAATCGTGTGAAAAGAAAGCATGCTTGTGGACACCAACTTCGGGAGGAATTTTCTACCAATATGCGAAGTAAATTTCTATTTTTTTTCATTTTTACGCTTTTGTTTTCAGTATCACTAATGGGACAAAATTCAACGGAAATATTCAATGAGGCGCGAATTATGATTTTCGTAAATGGAAATCGAGGACCAAAATTCAATCATGTAACGACCGATAATCAGTTACATTTAAAAGACCCTACGGGATATTGGTACAAATATGATGATACAATTTTAAGCCGATTTAAACCCATAACACCCATTTATTTTGATGGACATTTTCCAGTAAAATCCTCCATGCATCGGACAAACCTGAGATTTCTGAAAGCCTATTTTTTCTCTCGATTTTGTTGGTTTTCAAAGAAAAGTCGTTGGGTTTTGAATACCAAATTCAATCCGGATGGATTTAAGGAACGAGAGGAGAATGGAAAAATTGCAGGGAAACATTTTCTAAATTACCTCGATTCGACGGGATTAAAAGAAAAATTGATTACCGTTGATTTTGTGACCCACAGTATGGGTTACGCATATAGTTTGGGAATGATTGATGTCATAAAACCATATGTAAAATTCGGGAAAATGCTTTCAATCGCACCAGAAAGCGCAGGATTTAAAGGTTACGATTGGAATGAATTTGAGGAAGTTTGGCAATACGGAAGCAACTATGGCGAACCAAATGCAGATGTGATTTATTATCAGGATGGGATCGCTCTTCAAATGCCTATAAAAGGAATTGAAAATATCAAAAAAGGTGGAAGGGTTTTTATTCCAAAAGAATGGCCAAAATCGCAAAAAGGTTTTCTAAGAAGTCACCATTTGAATTGGTTTCAATGGTTTTATTTAATCAAACCTGGCGACAAAGGTTATTTCACCCGATAATTTCTAACTTTGACCTATGTTAAGAAACGACATCAGCTTAAAGCCCTTTAACACCTTTGGAATCGAAGTAAATGCGAATCGCTTCGGCACTTTTTCATCTATTGAAGAATTAAAATCATTACTAAGTCAGAGAGAAGCCAATGAACCTTTATTGATTCTTGGTGGTGGAAGTAATTTGTTGTTAACGAAACCATTTGAAGGATTGGTGTTGAAAAATGAGATTAAAGGATTTAAGGTGATTTCGGAAAATCAACAGGAGGTTGTTATCGAATCGGGCGCAGGAGAAGTTTGGCACCAATTGGTAATGAATTGTATTGAAAATGGTTATGCCGGACTAGAAAATCTTAGCTTAATTCCAGGAAGCGTGGGCGCAAGTCCAATGCAGAACATTGGCGCTTACGGGGTTGAAATCAAAGATAATTTCGAGTATTTAGATGCTTTTGAAATTTCAACCGGAGAGCTAAAACGCTTCAAAAAAGAAGACTGTCAATTTGGTTATCGAGAAAGCGTTTTTAAGAATATTTACAAGGATCAATTTGTGATTTGTAGTGTGGCATTTCGCTTATCTAAAAATCCAAAAATCAACACTTCCTACGGAGCGATTGAATCCGAACTGCAAAAGATGGGAATTACATCACCAACCATTCGCGATGTAAGTAACGCTGTGATTGCTATTCGTCAATCCAAACTACCTGATCCTGATGTGCTTGGAAATGCAGGTAGTTTTTTCAAAAATCCCGTTATCGATGAAAGTTTGGTCGAAAAAATTAAGGCTACATATCCTGATGTTCCAAATTACCCTGCTGAATCAGGAAAACGAAAATTGGCTGCTGGATGGCTCATTGAAACTTCAGGTTGGAAAGGAAAAGTTGTTCAAACGTGTGGCGTTCACAAACTGCAAGCGCTTGTATTGGTTAATTATGGCGGTAGCACCGGGAAACAAGTTTATGATTTGTCAACAGCAATAATTGAGGACGTTAATGAAAAATTTGGCGTGCGGCTCGAACGAGAAGTGAATATTCTCTAAACAAAAATTCCTTATTATTTTTAATTTTGCACTTCTTCGAATCATATGAAAATATCTTTTAATTGGCTCAAAAAATACATCAATACCGAAATTTCGGTTGAGGAAACAGGACAAATTTTGACTGACACTGGTCTTGAAGTTGAGTCCATCGAAAAAATTGAAGCCGTTAAAGGTGGTTTAGAAGGTGTTGTAATTGGAAAAGTTCTGACTTGTGAAAAACATCCTGATGCTGACAAGTTAAAAGTTACTACAGTCGATGTTGGAACAGGTACCTTACAAATTGTTTGTGGTGCTCCAAATGTAGCTGCTGGTCAAACCGTTGTGGTTGCTACTGTTGGTTGCACGCTCTATCCAAAGCCTGACGAACCTTTCAAAATAAAAGCAGCTAAAATTCGTGGAGTTGATTCATTTGGGATGCTTTGCGCTGAAGATGAATTAGGAATCGGTGAATCACACGCCGGAATCATGGTTTTACCTGATGATTTAGCTATCGGCTCGAATGCTGCCACCTATTTCGATTTAGAAGATGATTATCAGTTGGAAATTGGTTTAACGCCAAATCGTGCTGATGCAATGGGGCATATTGGAGTTGCGAGAGACTTGATGGCACATTTGAATTTTCACAAAAAACTGAATTTAAAAATCAATTGGCCGAAAGTAAATGAGTTGAATCCCACTTCTAATTTTCCAATTACCATTAAAATTGAAGATAAAGAAAACTGTTCACGCTATTGTGGAGTAACAATTACAGATGTAAAAGTCGCTCCTTCACCTGAATGGCTTCAGAAAAGTTTGCGTGCGGTTGGCTTGACTCCTATCAACAATGTAGTAGACGTAACGAATTTCGTGATGCGTGAACTTGGAACCCCACTTCATGCTTTTGACGCCGATTTATTGAGTGGTCAAATCGTTGTTAAAAAAGCCACAAAAGACTCGAAATTTGTAACACTTGATGGAGTTGAACGAACCTTGTCCGGAGAAGAATTAATGATTTCCAATGGCATAGCTGATTTATGTATCGCCGGCGTATTCGGAGGATTAACATCAGGAATTAAATCAGAAACGCAAAACGTGTTCTTGGAATCGGCTGTTTTTAACTCTGTTTCCGTTCGAAAAACTGCTCGTAATCACGGTTTGAATACCGATGCAAGCTTCCGATTTGAACGTGGTGTTGACTCTGAATTGACTTTTTATGCCTTGCAACGAGCAGCGAATTTGATTATTGAGGTCGCAGGTGGTTCAATTGGAATGAACCCGGAAGATGTGAGAACTGAGAATTTCGAAAATAAAAACTCGTTAAAAATCAACTTAGATAAAATCAATCAATTAATCGGTTATCAAATTCCAAAAGAAGAGCATATATCCATCCTTAGCGATTTGGATTTTAAAATCCTTTCAGAAAACGAAAGTGAAATTGAATTGAAAATTCCAGCTTATCGCATTGATGTAACACTTGAAGCTGACGTTGCTGAGGAAGTTCTTCGAATCTATGGTTTCAATAACATACCATTGCCAGATCGTTGGCATTTGGCAGTAAATTCCAAAAAATCAATCGACCGAGATAAAATTCAAGGAACAATTTCAGAACTATTGGTCGCTAAAGGTTTTTATGAAGTATTGAATAATTCGTTGACCAAGACAACTTACGCGGTGACTTTTGAAAGTGAAATTTTGAAATCGGAACGAAATGTTCGCTTATTGAACCCCTTGAGTCAGGATTTGGAAGTTATGCGTCAAAGCCTTGTTTTCGGTTTAATGGAGAACATACAACGCAACCAAAATCGTCAGAATCCAAACCTCAAATTGTTTGAATTTGGAAAGAATTACCACTTGTATCCTTCTGGATATGAGGAAACAAATGTGCTCGCAATTGCGATTACAGGAAGTAAATCTCAAGAATTATGGAATAGTGACAAAGATTTGGTTTCCTATTACACTTTGAAAGGAATCATTAAGTCACTTTTCGATCGGCTTGGTTTGTTCGATCATTTAAAGTTTCAAACCCTTCAAAATGAATTATTTTCTGATGGAGAGAAATGTAAAATTCTTAAAAAAGATATATTAGAAATTGGTTTAATTTCACAAAAATTATTGGATCATTTCGATATTAAAAATCCAGTTTATTGCGCTTTCATAAATTGGGATCAACTGATTGAAAGTTTGAAAATCGTTAAAATCAATTTCAAGGAATTACCCAAAACATTTGCTGTTCGTAGAGACTTTTCACTTCTGTTAAATAAGGAAACGACCTATGGTGAATTGAAAGAAACTGCTTTGAATTGCGATAAAAAATTGCTTCGAGAAGTTAATCTATTCGACGTTTACGAAGGAAAAAATTTAGAAACAGGAAAGAAATCGTACGCACTTTCATTTACATTTCAAGATCAAGAACGAACGCTTACGGATTCTGAAATTGACACTGTTATGAATAAAATTAAAACGTCTTTCGAAGAAAAGTTTGGAGCTTCGCTACGTTAGTAGAAATTTGTTCTACTCTATTTTCTCATTAACATTTCAACGAAACAAGATGCTGTTAACGAGTCTGTACCTTTGGAATCAGCGGTTGACTCATCGAAATTGTCGTATTTTTTTTCTACTTTTTCCAAATAGCAATCAATAAATTCCTGTTTACTCGTTCCAAGAAATTCAAGTGAACCTTCGGATTTTTTGATATAGTCGCTAGCTTTCTTTTTGTCCTCCTCCGTCCAAGAACCTTTTTTACTTCCGCAAGAAAAAATGGATAACGAAAGTGTGGTAATAAAGATTATTTTTTTCATTGTTTTTTTATTTAACAGGTTTTTGAAATTTCAATATAATTAATTGAATGCGAAATCGGCAAGGTCCTTGAATTTCAAACTTACTTGTTCTCCCGAATCCATATATTTAAGCACCAACGTTTCGTTATTCAATTCATTTTCACCGAGTAAAACCGTATATTTCACTCCGCGATCGTTTGCGTATTTCATTTGTTTTTGAAGTTTTGATACAGAAGGATAAATTTCACAATCAATTCCTTTTTTTCTGAGATCATTAGCCAATTCCAAACATTTCTCGACTTCTTTTTCTCCGAAATTCACGAATAAAACCGTTAAACCTGAATTCACTTCCTCTGGAAATAAATCTAACTCATTGAGGACATCGTAAATTCGATCAGCACCAAATGATATCCCAACTCCCGAAAGTCCTTTCAAACCAAAAAGCCCTGTTAAATCATCGTAACGACCTCCACCACAAATACTTCCCATTTTAACATCGTGCGCTTTGACTTCAAAAATGGCTCCTGTATAGTAGTTCAAACCACGAGCTAATGTCACGTCAAACTCTACCTCTCCCCGATCCAAGCCAATATTCTGAATCGAATTCAAAACGAACTCCAACTCTTCAATTCCTTTCAAACCAATTTCCGAAGCACTCAAAAATGTTCGCATCAAGTTGAGCTTTTCCTGATTTGTTCCCTTTAACTGAAACAAAGGTTTGATTCGTTCAATTGCGCTTTCTGAAATACCTTTGGATTTTAATTCTTCCAGAACACCCCCCTCACCTATTTTATCCAATTTATCAATGGCCACCGTAATATCAACAATCCGATCTGCTTCACCACTTACTTCGGCGATTCCTGTCAGTAGTTTTCGATTGTTTATTTTAATTGTAAAACCAGGAAGATTCAATCTCGTTAAAACAGCGTCAAAAATTTGAATCAATTCAATTTCATAAAGTAAGGAATCACTTCCCACCACATCTGCATCGCATTGATAAAACTCCTGATAACGTCCGTGCTGCGGTCGATCAGCTCTCCAAACTGGCTGAATTTGGTAGCGCTTGAAAGGAAATGAAAGTTCGTTCTGATGTTGAACAACAAATCGAGCAAAAGGAACTGTTAAATCATAACGCATTGCTTTTTCAGCAAGCGAATTCGCAAATCGGGGTAAATTATCATTTTGCAAAGCTTCGATATCGGCTTTTTTCATTTTTTCGCCTGAATTCAGAATTCGAAAAATCAATCGATCTCCTTCTTCCCCATACTTTCCCAACAAAGTTCCAGACAATTCAAAGCTCGGTGTTTCAATTGGAGCGAATCCATAAAGTTTAAAAACCTGCTTAATCGTATCGAAAATATAAGTTCGCTTGTAAACATCAGAAGGCAAGAAATCTCGTGTTCCCTTAGGAATTGCCGGTTTTTGTGACATACTATCAACGCTTTAGGTTGTGCAAAGTTAGAAATAAGCTGAAAAGAGATTGAAATGAATTGCCTAAATTTGTTTTATGGATGAATTGCAGGCCAAACAACAATTATTGGATTACATTAAACAACGAATTTCTTTGAATGAAGATGAGCGAAAAATCGTTGCGAATGCCTTTTATTTAAAGCAATTCAAGAAAAAAGAATTTTTTTTAGAGCAAGGTCGACCAAACCGACAAGAAGCATTTGTTTTATCAGGAACATTTCGCGTTTTTCACATTGATAATAAGTCTATGGAACACGTATTGTATTTCGGTTTCAAAGATTGGTGGGTTGGAGATAGTGCATCTTTCAACAGCGACATCCCTTCGTTTCTGAATGTTCAAGCGATGGAGGACAGCTGGCTATTGCAAATTCAATCTGAAGATAAGGAAAAACTCTATTTGGAAGTACCAAAATTAGAACGACTATTTCGGATCATCGCGATGCGCACCTTAACAGTTTTGCAAAAGCGATTTTTTCTAACCGTAGGAGCAAGCGCTGAAGACCGCTATTTGGAATTACTCGAACGGCACCAAGGCATCGAGCAACTAGTTCCACAGCATCAAATTGCTTCTTATCTTGGTATTTTGCCCGAATCATTAAGCAGAATGAAAAAACTGCTTTTAATGAAGAATAAAGGGATTTAAATATTCTGAAAACCATACAAGTAAGACAATTAAAAAAATAATAATGAAAAATATATTTAAAACCTTCTTTACGCTACTAACGATTGTTCTTTTTATATTATCATGTGAAACAACTGATAATATTGAGAAACTCAAAACATGTGATGAAAATATATCAAATTGTGAAAAATGGATATTAATTCAAGACACCATCCCTTCACGAGCTGGTTTTGGATATAAAAGTGGTTATGTGGATGAAAAGGGCGATACGGTCATCCCCCTTGACAGGTATATATGCTACACCGAAAAATTTGAATATTACGCTATAGTTTTTGATATAGAAAACAATAAATTGATTGGTATAAATAAAGCTCAGGAAAAGCTATTTGATGCAGTTTTTACTACAGAAATGGATCCGATGCCAGAAAGTAATGGAAGGCTTTTGATTGTTGCGAATGACAAATATGGATATGCAAACCACAAAGGAGAGATAGTAATTAAACCAATATATTCTTGTGCCGAAAGTTTTCATGATGGTAAGGCTCGGGTTTCAAATCAATGTAGACCAAGTAAGGACGAACATTACAAATGGGAAAGCGATAATTGGATTTATATCGATAAATGTGGCAATGAAATTTCATCAAATACAAAATGAAAATTAAACTTATCGCGAAGAACTTATAGCAATTAAACGAAGGAGCTTAAACGCAATTACAAATAGACTAAGAAAATCCAATTTTACCCAACAAGTATTTTCATTCATTCTCAAAAAATAGGTAAATTAGCCCTCACAAAAATTTAAAACTATGACAAGATTAAAAAGCAGCTTACTGGCCATCGTGTTTTTTGTAGGCTTTTTCGTTCGTGCAGACGAAGGAATGTGGTTTTTGATGTTCATCGAACGTTTGAACCACCGCGACATGCAAAAAATGGGTCTCCAATTGACCACGGAAGAAATTTATAGCATCAACAATTCAAGTTTGAAAGATGCGATTGTTCAATTTAACGGAGGATGTACAGCGGAATTGATTTCCAAGGATGGATTGATTTTAACGAATCACCACTGTGGTTATGACGCCATTGCTGAACTATCAACACCGGAAAACGATTATCTTTCCAATGGCTTTTGGGCTGCAACGAAAAAAGAAGAAATGAAGCCTAAATCATTATACGTTCGTTTTTTCGTTAAAATGGATGATTGCAGCAAACGTATACTAGGGAAATTAAACGACTCAATGAGTGAAACTGAGCGCGAAAAAGCAATCAGAGATGAAATTGCACTTATTGAAAAGGAAAATAATGAAGGCGGGAAATACGTTGTTAGTGTTCGTTCGTTTTTCCAAGGAAATGAATTTTATTATTTTGTTTACCAAGATTACAAAGATGTTCGTTTAGTTGGAACGCCTCCAGATAATATCGGTAAATTCGGAGGTGATACGGACAACTGGGAATGGCCTCGTCATACCGGTGATTTTTCTATGTTTAGAGTTTATGGAGATGCAAACGGAAATCCAGCAGATTATTCAACGAATAATGTTCCTTTAAAACCTAAACACCACTTACCAGTGAA
>JBMLTP010000080.1:0-2683 GCA_049239885.1 Crocinitomicaceae bacterium | reverse complement strand
ATGTTTTTTTCTATTCTAATTTTTTCGAGCAACATGACTTGTTTTTTATTGTCATGACAAATTTAGTCATTTTTATGTGTTATTTTTTCATTTCAACATTTTTTTCAAATATCAAGCCCCGAAAACCAATAACTAAAGATGATTTTTTATTTTTGTAGCTATGGATAAAAACCAAGATTTACTCCAACGCAGAGACAATGCAAAATTAGGTGGAGGTCAAGATCGAATTGACAAACAGCATCAACAGGGTAAACTTACAGCTCGTGAACGTGTCACCGTATTATTGGACGAAAATTCGTTCGAAGAAATTGGTGCATTCGTTGAGCATCGCGCCACTGCTTTTGGCTTAGATAAACAAAAATTTCCCGGTGACGGAGTAATCACTGGATTTGGAACCATACATGGTAGATTGGTTTATGTATTCTCACAAGACTTTACCGTTTTAGGTGGCTCACTTTCAGAAACGCACGCGGCTAAAATCTGCAGGATTATGGATTTAGCCATGAAAAACGGCGCGCCCGTAATTGGATTAAATGATTCAGGTGGAGCTAGAATTCAAGAAGGTGTTGTATCATTGGCTGGTTATGCTGATATTTTTTACAGAAATACGAGGGCCTCTGGAGTAATTCCGCAAATTTCAGTTATCATGGGGCCTTGTGCAGGTGGTGCGGTATATTCGCCTGCTTTGACAGATTTCATCTTTATGGTGGAGGAAACTTCTTACATGTTTGTTACTGGACCTAATGTTGTTAAAACCGTTACGCATGAGGAGGTAACATCAGAAGATCTCGGCGGTGCAAAAGCCCATGCTGAAAAGTCTGGTGTGAATCATTTTACCGCTGCCAATGATGTTGAATGTTTGAAAAAAGTGCGAGATTTAGTTACCTATTTCCCACAAAACGCATACGAACTAGCTCCTCAACCAACGATTTTTAATTTCTCAAAATCTAAATTGGATCAAATTGGGAAAATACTGCCTGAAAACGTAAATATTCCATATGATATTCGAAAAGTTGTGGAATGTGTAATTGACGACGAAACTTTTAGAGAAGTACAAGCAGATTATGCTAAGAATATTGTTGTTGGTTTTGCGCGTATCGAAGGAAGAACAATCGGTGTTATTGCCAATCAACCTGCCGCATTGGCTGGAGTTTTGGATATTGATGCATCGCGAAAAGGTGCACGCTTCGTTCGTTTTTGTGATTCGTTTAATATACCTCTCCTCGTTTTTGAAGACGTACCTGGGTTCTTGCCTGGAACTGATCAAGAATGGCGCGGAATTATTACGCACGGAGCTAAATTGCTTTATGCATTCTCAGAAGCGACAGTCCCACGAATTACCGTAATTACGAGAAAAGCATATGGCGGTGCATTCGACGTGATGAATTCAAAAAGTATTGGGGCCGACTTAAACTTCGCTTGGCCAACAGCTGAAATCGCCGTTATGGGTGCGAAAGGCGCTGCTGAAATTATTTTTAAGCGAGAAATCGCATCAGCAGACGATCCACAGGCGAAGTGGTTGGAAAAAGAAGCAGAGTACGCCGAAATGTTTGCGAATCCTTACCGAGCTGCTGAACGCGGAATCGTTGATGATGTTATTCTCCCTGGGGAAACCAGAGCGAAAGTCATTGCTGGATTCAAAATGCTGGAAAAGAAAGCGGAAACGTTGCCAAAAAAGAAACATGGGAATATCCCGCTTTAAAGTTGAAAGTTTGAAATTGATAATGTAAAATTGAAAATGTAGAATGAAATCTAGAAGTCAATTGTACCTCTGTCATTTGTCACCAAGTCATTTGTCTTTTAGTCATTCCCTCATAAAATCTTAATATCATAAAGTCCTAACATCAAATAATCCTAATATCCTAAAGTCCTAACATCAAAAAAAACAAAAAAATGAAAACCCTAATCGAAGCATTTCCCCAAAATATCCTAGACGCTGCAAAAATTGCTGAAGGTAAAAACTATAACAAACCAACAAACGAAATCCGAAACATACTAATCTGTGGATTAGGCGGATCAGGCATTGGAGCTAAAATTGTAGCTAATTGGATTCAAGATGAAATTAAAATCCCCGTTTTGATAAGCAATGAATATGCACTTCCTGCATTCGTAGACAAAAACACCTTGGTAATTGGTTCTTCTTATTCTGGAAATACGGAAGAAACGATGATGAGTATGCATGAAGCACACGAAGTAGGTTGTCACATAATCGGTATTTGCAGTGGAGGAAGTCTTGCTGAGTTTTGTAAATCAAATAATTACGATTACGTTTTGGTGCCTGGAGGAAATCCACCAAGAAGTGCTTTAGCTTTTTCGGTTGTTCAATTATTGGACATTCTTTCCAAATTAGGACTAATTGCAAAAACAAGTTTGGATCAAATGGTTAATTCAGTTAATCTATTGAACTCTGAAAATGATCACATTCATAGCGTTGCAAAAGAACTTGCAGATTTCCTTTATGGTAAAGTAGGAATTTGCTATTCGGAAACAAAATACGAAGGTGTAATTGTTCGTGCGCGTCAGCAATTCAATGAGAATTCAAAATACTTGGGTTGGCAACATACCATTCCGGAAATGAACCACAATGAACTTGTAGGTTGGAGCGGTGGCGATTCACGCTTTGCTCCTGTATTTTTCTGCACGGGAGACTTACACCCAAGAAATCAAAAAAGATTGGAAATCA
>JBMLTP010000079.1:0-21305 GCA_049239885.1 Crocinitomicaceae bacterium | reverse complement strand
ACGATGTTCAATACAGCCACCGTTATAGGTGTGAGTTGCAACATTTACGGAGCCGATTTCCCTCCCAAATTCATTCCTTCTTTATCGTGGGGTGGAAGCGCAGGATTTGTTCCTTTCAAATTCGAAAAAGCAGTTGAATATGCCAACAACATGATGGAGCGTCGTGGGTTGAAATTGTCGGAAGAGGATGTGGAGATTTTGAAGGGAGTTAAAAACTAAAAATTAAGAACTATAAAGTTAAAAGTAATAGAAATTATTTTTCATATCTTTGAATAGACATGAACCTAATTTCATCAAATATTGAAACGATAAAAAAGTTATGCGATTTATATCACGTAAAGTCTTTATTTGCTTTTGGTTCAGTAACTAGAAATGAGCTAAAACCGAGCAGTGATATTGATTTTCTCGTTGAAATTGACAATGACGATCCACTTTCTTATTCCGATGATTATTTTGGATTAAAATTTCAACTGGAGCAACTTTTTAAAAGACCTATTGATTTATTGGAGGAAAAAGCGCTTAGAAACGAATATTTAAAGAGAAACATAGACATTTCAAAAATACTTGTTTATGGAAATTGATATTAAGGTTTGGCTTTCAGATATTCAACAAGCAATAAATGAAATTTATCAATTTCTTCCAGAGCAAAAAATATTTGCTGAATTTAGAAAGGATTTAAAATCAAAAAGAGCTATTGAACGAAATATCGAAATAATTGGGGAAGCAATGAATCGAATATTAAATGTCAATCCGAATGTCGAAATAACAAGTGCTAGAAAAATTGTTGATACAAGAAATAGAATTTCTCACGGTTATGACAGTGTTTCTGATGATATTATTTGGGCTATTGTAATTCGAGATATTCCAATTTTAAAACAAGAAGTTGAAAAATTAATTTCGAATTAAACTATTTATTTTGAATGTCTTACAATAGATTTGAAACCTTTAAATTCGAATAATCAGTTGGTATTCCTACAACATGATGGAACGACGCGGGTTAAAATTGTCAGAGGAGGAAGTGGAGATTTTGAGGGGGTTAAAAGTTTAAAAACCATTGAAAATTGTATGAAAAATAAATAAAAATAGTTTTATGAAATAAGCCAAACGAGATTCGTCACAAACTAGGATGAATTTAATTGGCGATTAACTTAGTTGCTGCTAACGCGGTCCATATGAACATTAAAAAAACAATTAAACACATATGAAAAATATAGATATACCTACGTTTAAGCGCGATCAATATTTCATCGTCAAAAAGAAATATTTCGCAGATTCTTTGAGCCAAATTGAAAAAATCGTTAAAGAGGATGACGGTGCAGACAAACCTTATGAGAAAGTTTGGATTCCAGAGGATCAAATTAAAGGATCTATTAAAAAAATAGATCGCATCTCTTTTGAGAAAATAAACGAGTGCTTCTTAAATAATTTTAAGGATAATATCGAAAAAGGAACGGGTTTGGACAATCTAGAATTAGTGGCTGTAAGACGAAACATATTGAAAAAAAATGATTCAGTCTCAATGCATAAAGATGTTAGTGGTTATGTAGTCATTATAAACATCCCAAAGCCAGAAGATGAAGACCAAGACGAGAATAATCCAAAAAACTCAAATACAACATTTGAAGGCGGGAATATCCTTTTTAAAAAAGACAACGGAGAGACAGTTGAAATTGAACTTAACTCAGACGAAATTCTAGTCGCAAAGTGCACCAATGAACACGGCGTTAAGAAGATTCTATCGGGAACAAGAGAGAGTATCGCACTATTTTCAAGACCTAGATTAAATTAACTCTATAAAAACGGAATTGACCCATTTTCACAATTAATTAAGATGTCAACCACAAATTCATATTCATTTGAGAATACCCCCTTATTTCTTTTAAATCACGAATTTTTTAGCATTGCTTGGGGTCAAAAGCATTTCGGATATTTCGTGGATCCAATTAACGGATATTTCATTGAATATCAAAATCCAGTAAATTGGAACTTCTTTTCATCGGCAAAAAACGAAAAGAATAGTGTGTTTTGGGGGCATGAAACTGATGGTTTTATCATGAGAAAGGATTTGTTTCAAAACATCAACCAATTAAAAATTACAACCATCAAGCAAGAAAGTGTTGAATTCAATTTATCTGAAATTCTAAATGATATAATTAAATCTGGCTATGATCAAGTAGGTGGTGGATGCGATATGGGTATTTCTTCTTATACCATTTTAATTTATGACATTTACAAGGATCTATACACAAGAAATATACTGAATACTGACGGAGATCTTTGTTTAAGAAGTCGATCATTGTTCGCTAATGAATTGATGCGCTATTTTCATTTATAGATTGACTCAAGACATCTTAATAGAAAAAAACTTTAATTTGGCTAAAGAAACGGAGAAAGGAAGCGAATAAATTAAACTTGGAATAAATAAAAAAACAATAATATTTTTATAATTGAGCTATAGAATACTTGACATTGATAAAACGATTCAATCCATTGAAAGACTTAAAGTTCGGATTGGCGAGCGGTTTCCTGATTCTGGCTTATTTAATGTAAGTTGTGAACTCACAAAATTAGCTGCCGAAAGCAATAACAATATTAGCAAATTATCCAAACCAATTTGGTGGCTCAGAGTTCTCGCATTTATTTTGGTACTTTTTATTTTTTTTATAACTACTGTTTTACTTATATCATTTAAAAACAGTGGCTATTATAATTACAAATTCTTTGAGATAAATTTTGCTGATTTTACTCAATCATTGGAATCCTTAATAAATGACATCATTTTTATTTGCTTGGCTATTTATTTTTTATTCCGATTCGAAATAATTTTAAAAAGAAAAAAAATTTTAAAAAATCTTCATGAGATTAGAACAATTGCTCATGTAATTGATATGCACCAGCTTACCAAGGACTCGAAAAGCTTGAATTTAAACCGAACCGAACATTCACCTCAAAGAGTTCTTAATAACTATGAACTATGCAGGTATTTAGAATATTGTATTGAAATGTTATCCTTAAGCAGTAAAATGGCAACCATTTATGCAAACAAATTTGATGATGAAATAGTTCTTAATTCAATAAATGAAATTGAAGAATTGACTACAGGTCTTTGCAATAAAATCTGGCAAAAAATTGTAATGGTAAAAAATGAAATCAATGATTTAGAATCAAAATATTCAAATAATCAGAATAATATAATTTAAAATTAAAGATTAAGCAAAAGCCGCATTTCCATTTTAATAGACAAACTAATAAATTCAAAAAAGGAATTCGAAACAAGTGAAATTGACGATTTACCAGTAGAGGCATTTTACCTTTCGGCTAAAAAACTAATTCAATTGAATGCGCCACATGAAGCGAAGGAATTAGCTAAACAGGCTTTAAAATGGATAGGAGATCGAAAAACAAGAAGAAAAGAAGAATTAGAAAAAATGGTAAAATAAATTTAACCACCAAATAACGCTCACCCCCTCTTCAACGGATAACACAAAAAATACTTCTCCACCGGTTGAGCGAGTGCTGAAATGTTTAAATTGTCAGAAGCCTTTGTCAAATCTATGATTTCACCGTTTTTCATAAGCATGTTGATGTTTTGCTTGTCTTGGTTATAGGCTTTATTGGAAAGAACGTCCGAGTAAACGAAATAATCCACTTCATTTCCGTTAAGATCGAACAATGAACGAGCAAATTCCTTTTCCATGTCAATGCGCGCTTGGGTAAACGGGTCTTTGGAAATTTCAATTTTGAACAATCGGCGATTCACAATACTTTGAGAAAGGGTTGATAGAATCTTGTCCGAATGTCGCTGCCACTCTTTGATGGCGCTCAAAATGTCAAAATCATCCAATTGTGCAAAATAATCCAACACTTCAGGGTTCGATTGAAAATCTTGATGAGTGATATCATTATTCAGAAAAAATTGCAAAGGTTCACTGGCAAACAAGGTTTCACCAGATTTCACCAATTCCTTGGCTCTTCGAAGTGTGTGAATCAACATAAATTCAGCAGAGACAACCGTTTTGTGCAAATACACCTGCCAATACATCAAACGTCTTGCAACAATGAATTTCTCGATGGAGTAAATTCCTTTTTCTTCCAAAACCAAATTTCCATCATGGACATTCAACATCTCAATCAAACGATCACTTCCGATGATTCCTTCACTTACACCGGAATAAAAACTATCCCGATTCAAATAATCAAGACGGTCCATATCTAACTGACTAGAAACCAATTGATGTAAAAACGGCTTGTTGTATTTGTTTTGAAAAATCAATAGCGCTCGTGACAAATCGTCTCCAAACTCTCGACTCATACGCTCGATGAAAAATCCGGAAATGTCTTCATGGCTGACTCCAGAAACAATATCGAATTCCAATGCATGACTAAACGGTCCGTGTCCAATATCATGAAGTAAAATTGCCAAACATACCGCCCGCTCTTCCTCAGGAGTAATTTCGTGTCCTTTTCGCCGCAATGTATTGACTGCTTGTACCATCAAATGCATCGCTCCCAAAACATGGTGAAAACGCGTGTGAATGGCCCCTGGATAAACCAAATGACTCAGTCCCAATTGCATGATTCTACGGAGACGTTGCATGTATGGGTGCTCGATTACATCGAAAATAATGTCGTCAGGAATTGAAATAAATCCATAGACTGGGTCGTTAAATATTTTCTTCTTGTTATTTCGATTATAATTAGGTCGCAATTGAGTAACTTTAAAATTCTATTCAAAACTATTAAAAATAAAGGAAAATGGTCGATAAAATTCTGTGGGCAGATGATGAAATTGAATTGTTGAAACCTCACATTCTCTTTTTGGAATCAAAAGGTTACGAGGTGGATGCCGTGACAAATGGCGCAGATGCAATCGACAAGTGCAATGAAACCAATTACAGCATCATTTTTCTGGACGAAAATATGCCCGGAATTTCAGGTTTGGAAACACTGTCTAAAATTAAGGAAACAAATCCGTTAGTTCCAGTTGTGATGATTACCAAAAGCGAGGAAGAACACATTATGGAGGAGGCAATCGGAAGTAAAATTGCAGATTACCTCATCAAACCAGTCAATCCAAATCAAATATTGTTGAGTTTGAAGAAAAATTTGGAGCATTCTAAACTTGTTTCGCAAAAAACAAATTCAAATTATCAGCAAGAGTTTCGACAATTGGGAATGATGCTCAACGATCGTTTGGATGCAGAAGAATGGAAAGAACTTTATGCCAAATTGGTTTATTGGGAATTGGAACTCGAAAATATTGAAGATACTGGAATGCGCCAAATTTTGGAAATGCAAAAAAAGGAGGCCAATCATACATTTGCAGATTTCATTGAAGATAATTACCTCGATTGGTTGAATGGAACAGACGACGCGCCACTGATGATTCAAAATGTCATTAAACAAAAAATTGCTCCGAAAATTGGAACTGAAAAGTCTGTTGTTTTGGTAATCGATAACTTGCGATACGACCAATGGAAAATGTTGGAACCGATTTTCTCAAAGTATTTTAATAAAGAAGAAGAAGAAATTGTTTATTCGATTTTACCAACCGCTACGCACTACGCGCGAAATGCTTTTTTCGCAGGTTTGCTCCCATCGGAAATTGAAAAACGATTTCCAAGCCTTTGGAAGAATGAGGAAGATGAAGGCGGTAAAAATTTACACGAAAAAGACTTCTTAGAGGCCAATTTGAAACGACTTGGAAAGAACGTCAAATGGAGTTACAATAAAATTACCAATTACGAAGCCGGAAAAAAATTAGGTGATCAGTTTCACGTTTGGAAGGAAAATGACGTGAATTTTATCGTTTATAATTTCGTAGATATGCTTTCTCATGCTCGCACGGAAATGGAAGTCATTCGGGAATTAGCCGATGATGAAGCTGCTTACCGTTCGATCACCGTTTCCTGGTTTGAACATTCACCTTTATTTGATATCGTTCGAAAAATTGCGGAGTCTGGAATGCGATTAATCATCACAACCGATCACGGAACTGTTAAAGTAACGAATCCGGTAAAAATAGTAGGTGAAAGAAGTACAAATACCAATCTGCGCTATAAAGTTGGACGTGGACTAAGTTACAACGAAAAAGAAGTTTTTGTGGTAAAAAATCCTGCTGATGCCTTTCTTCCGAAATTGAAAATGTCTTCCGAATTTGTATTCTCAAGAGAACAAGATTTCTTTGTTTATCCCAACAATTACAATCATTTTGTGAATTATTATGGTAATACGTTTCAGCACGGTGGAATTTCGTTGGAAGAACTTTTAATTCCCTACGTTGTTTTGAAAGGGAAAGGTGCTTGACTTTAAATAACATTTTTTGTAGAAATTTCTTTGTTTAGAATGATTCAAAATAACTGAATTCGTAAATTTGTCGGAGTATGGGAGAAACTACCAAAAAACCATTTAGCGTTCGCGAGATTCGAGAAGAATTTCCAGCTTTGCGTCAACAGATTTACGGAAAGAATTTGATATATTTTGATAACGGCGCGACCTCCCAAAAACCGCAGCTGGTTCTTGATGCAATCAACAAATTCTACTCGAAAGAAAATGCAAACATCCATCGTGGCGTGCATTTCATGAGTCAGAAAGCGACTACAGAATATGAAGAATCCAGAAAACGCATTCAGAAATACATCAATGCACGAAAATCGGAGGAAATCATATTCACGAAGGGAACAACTGACGGAATAAATTTAGTTGCTTCTTCCTACGGAGAATTATTGCAAGCCGGAGATGAAATTATTATTTCAGCGATGGAACACCATTCGAACATCGTTCCGTGGCAAATGCTTTGTATTCGAAAGGGATTAGGACTTCGCGTAGCTCCAATAAACAAGAAAGGTGAGCTTTTGATGGATGAATTTGAGAAAATGCTATCCAAAAAGACGAAACTTGTAGCGATTACCCACATTTCCAACACCTTAGGAACAATAAATCCTGTCAAAGAAGTAATTGAAAAAGCCCATGCAGTAGGAGCAAAAGTTCTGGTTGACGGAGCGCAAAGCATTCAGCACCTGCGCGTCGATGTGAAAGATTTGAATTGCGATTTCTACGTTTTTTCAAGCCACAAAGTATTTGGCCCTACAGGAATTGGAGTACTTTATGGAAAAGAAGATCTATTGGATAGAATGCCTCCTTATCAAGGTGGAGGAGACATGATTTCCCGTGTTACGTTTGAACGTACAACCTACAATGAACTTCCATTTAAATTTGAAGCAGGAACTCCGCACATAGCAGGTGGAATTTGTTTGGGAACGGCGTTTCAGTTTTTGGAATCCATTGATATGACTGCTGCTGAAAAACACGAACGTGAATTAGCCAAATATGCCGAAGATATATTAGATACATTCGAAGGTCTCAATATAATCGGAGAAGCAAAAAACAAAACAAGCGTGGTTTCTTTTACAGTTGATGGGTTACATCCATTTGATATTGGAACACTGTTAGACAAACAAGGAATCGCAGTTCGTACAGGACATCATTGCACCCAACCATTGATGGATTTTTATAAAATTCCAGGGACAGTGAGAGCGTCCTTCGCTTTCTACAATACAAAACAAGAAATTGATACATTTGTCGCCGCGTTGGAGAAAAGTATCTCGATGCTAAAATAGACAATGAAAACAATTGAGGAAAAACAACAAGAAATAGTTTCAGAGTTCAGTCTGTTTGATGATTGGATGGAAAAATACGAGTACATAATTGACTTAGGAAAGGATTTGCCGCTGATCAATGAAAACCTAAAAACAGAAGATCGTTTGATTGAGGGATGTCAATCGCGGGTTTGGTTGAACTCAGAAATCGTAGATGGAAAAATGAATTTCACAGCGGATTCAGATGCCATCATTACCAAAGGAATTATTGGCTTGCTTATTCGCGTATTGAATTCAGAAGATCCAAAAACAGTTGTTGAAACAGATTTGCATTTCATTAAGGACATCGGCTTACAAGAACACTTATCCCCTACTCGCGCAAATGGCCTTGCGGGGATGGTGAAACGAATGAAAATTGAAGCTTTAAAAAATATTACGATTTAGCATGGTTGATTTAGAGAACAAGATTGTTGAAATGTTGAAAACGATTTACGATCCCGAAATTCCAGTGGATATTTTCGAATTGGGTCTTATCTACGAAGTTCGAATCGATGCGGATCAACATGTGGAAATCGATATGACACTTACCTCACCCAATTGTCCTGTGGCGGAGACAATGCCTAAAGAGGTTGAGGATAAAGTAGCTTCTGTTGAACATGTGAAATCCGCCAAAGTTAATATCGTTTTCGATCCACCTTGGGACAAAGACATGATGAGTGAAGAAGCTAAGTTGGAACTTGGTTTTCTCTAGAATTTTCAGTTTGAAATTATTCCTTCTTGACTAAAACAAAACGTTTTAGTTGGTATTTCTGCAAGTCATAGTATTCAATTTGCAAATCACTTTTTGTTATGGAAAGGATTCTGAAATCATACCGCAAATTAGCTGAATCGGCAAAAAAACGATCTTCGTCTGCATTTAATTGATATTCAAAATCATTCAGTAGTAAACTATCCTCGAGACTTGCAAGTGTTATCGTAGAATAGTCAAATTTTACTTTTCCTGAAATAAGCTTATTCTCTGCATTAAAACTCAATTCCCCATTTGGAATGGAATCATCATATGTAAATCCTTCACTATCTTGAATTCTCACTTTAGTAACTAGCCAGTTTCCATCCAATTTGCGCTCGATGCTCTTTTCTTTGGAGCATGCGACAAGAATCAGAAATATTGCTAAATAAATTATTCTTTTCATTCTGAATATGCTGCTAAAACCATTGAAATTATTCCTGTTTTTAAACTTTCCATATTCACATCAAAATTTGGATGATGCACACTGTAATTTTCTCTTCCGTCGGAAAAACCTGTTCCTAAACGAAAGAAACAAACCGGGATTTTTTGACTGTAGAAAGCGAAATCTTCAGCTGTCATTCGAATTGGTAGTTCTTTGACATTTTCCTCACCTAAAACTTCATTAAAACTAGAATTTAGATGACGAGTCAACTCAATGGAATTAACTAGAAAAGGATATCCCTTCGAGATTTTTAAGTTAGCTTTTCCATTATATTTCAAGGAAATTGATTCTGCCAATTTTTCCAAGAGTTGATGCGCTTCAGCGCGCCATTCTTCATTCATCGTTCGAAATGTTCCTTTGATCTCAGCTGAAGACGGAATCACATTCGTTGAACCCAATGCTTCAAATCTCCCAAAACTCAAAACCGTTGGAATATCATCTGAAGTTTTTTCTTTAATCAATTCTTGCGCTTTCAAAACAAATTCCGCTCCCATCATTAAGGGATTAATACATTTTTCTGGAAGAGCTCCGTGTCCGCCTACACCTTGAATTTGCAAATGAATTTCATCACTTGAAGCCATGTAAAGTCCTTTTTTCAGACCAACCTGATCTGCCGAAAGTTCAGGAAAAACATGCAATCCATACATTCGAGAAACTTTTGGATTATCCAAAACGCCGGCCTCAATCATCAAACTTGCTCCACCAGGATGCATTTCTTCTCCAGGCTGAAAAATGAGTTTGACGGGATTTGGCAATTCGTCCTTTATTTCGAAAAGTAACTCAGCTGCTCCGAGTAAAATCGATGTATGAACATCGTGCCCACAGGCATGCATTATGCCATCAACTTTAGACTTGTATGGAACATCATTTTTCTCGTGAATAGGCAAAGCATCCAAATCTGCTCGTAAACCAACACACGATTGCTCATGTGAATGGTGAATACCACTTATAATTCCAACAACTCCCGTTCCAGCGACATTTCTCTCATGAGGAATTCCAATTTTTGTGAGTTGCTCAGAAATAAAATTCATTGTATTGAATTCCTGAAATGACAATTCCGGATTTGCGTGCAAATGCTCACGATACCCTTTGACTTTTTCAAAGATTTCGTCTACACGTTTATGCAATTTTGAAACAAATTCAGGATTCATTGGAATTAATAGAGGTGTAACCTGAGACGATTAATTTAAACGAGACATAAGCCATAAAAATTCCAAAAATCAATTTTACGAGTCCGGGAGACAAGCGTAAAGACAACTTAGAACCAATAAATCCGCCAACTAGAAAAGTTGTAGCGATGATCAACGCAAACTTCCAATTCACATTTCCAGCTTTCCAATAATTCAACACGGCTAAGGCAACCACAGGCATCATTAGAACAAATAAACTCGTCCCTTGAGCTTCATGCTGTGTCAACCCCAAAAAGAAAACGAGCGCTGGAACAATAATTACTCCACCACCAACGCCAACAAATCCACTTAGAATTCCAGCAAATAATCCAATGATTGATAAAATAAGAATGGTTTGAAGCGTCATTTCCTATCAAAGATAAAATAATCTATTTGAATTTTGAATGGAATTAATCAACCATCAAATTACAACCTCGGATATCGGACAAGTCTAATCGACCTTCCAAAACAAAACCATTTTCTACTTTTCTACCTAAATCCTGGGTTTGAATGAATGAGCAGCTATTGATATTGGCTAAATCAATCACATTTATCAATGATTTAGAACTTCCATCGACAACCGTTAATGGATCATAAACATCCGAAAAAATTACCTTCATCCAAGGTGGAGTTTGGAAAACACCGTTTTTTTCGCTGTATGCTTGAGATAATAATTCCGTCATACCATATTCTGAAGAAACGTATTCAACCCCAAGTCCATTTTTAATTCGATTGTGTAATTCTGCTTTGGAAAGTTCTTCCCTTCGACCTTTCATTCCACCGGTTTCGATTATTAATGCTTTACTCAAATCAAATCCTTGTTCAGCCAAATCGAGAAGTGCATAGGAAACTCCAAAAATCACAACTTTTTTCCCCGAGCTCAGTGCTGAATTATAACGTTCTCTTAACTCGTCGAAATCGTTCAATAAAAATCCGGAAAGCTCATTTTCACTTCGATTGATTAAATCATTCACCATGAAAACTAAACTCGAGTTTCCCTGTTCGATGTAATTGGGAAGCAGCGCTAGAATAACTTGTTTTTTCGGATCACCAAATTGAAGTTCATAAGCTTTTCGGAACGATTGCTCGTATATGGAAACATCCGAAACTAGATGTTTACTTCGTCCAATCAAACCCGTTCCACTGCTCAGAAAAAGTGTCTCGTTAACCGTCTTAGGTTTCGAAAGTACTTCATGTGACTTAAAAAACTGAATTGGTAAAAATGGGATTTCCGAGATCGATTTTGGATTTTCTCGCCCGAGCAAACGAAGGTATTCTCCGTAAACTGAGCAGTTCGACTTTTGAAAATGAAATATTTCTAAAGCTAAACCTTGAAATTCAGCTTCGGTTTTAACATTGAATATTTTTGAATCAAAAATCACAAGACGAAATTAGTAACAATCTGAAAAACGAGGTGAAAAACCTTTAATTCAAAGGGGATTTTCGAAATAATTTGAAAATGAAAAAAGAAATTACAAGAAGTAAAAACAAGATTGAACTAACTAACAAAATTCGTTTGCTAAAATCAGACTTCTCATCTGATTCTAATTTCAATTTCAAATGCCGAACATTCGTTGTCAATTCATACGTTGACCAATAAATAGGATGAGCAAGTGTGCCTTTATGGCATCTCAAGTAATCAAGTTTGGCTTTATGTAGCGCATCTTCGACTATTATTCCTTTGTTGAGGTAGCTATAAAACTTTTTAAATATCCAAGCGGAACTTTGGTCAACCGTTTCATAAGGTGAGGCGATTACGGCTTTTGTTCCGCGAGAGATGAGGTTATTTTGGAGATCTCTGTCTGGGTAATAAGTAATTCTTTGATAAGAGCCAAAACACTGATTAAGAATAAATAAATCCTTTTTAATTAAATCATTTGCATTCAACAATTCGGATTTATTGGATTTCCAGAAAAAGAGTTTATCATTTAGTTTACCATGACCAATAAGATGTAATATCCCAGGATTTGATAAATCATTTGAACCAAAAACCCCTATTCTTTTATTCTCACTAAAAAGATTTTCTGAAAAAGGAAGTTTCCCTCGATCTTTTTCACTTATAAGTTTCAAATTCAAACATTTAGGGTCAATTTCACCTGAACCGGTTTTTGACTCCAAGAAATCAATAGGATTATAAATTTTAACGATATTGATTCGTTTTTTCAAATAAATCAAATCATCAAAAGATTTCCCGATAGTATCCATAATTACGCAATCAAGATTATCCATAATGTCACCTGCGACATACAATTTATTGATTGAGTACTGTAATAATAATTTATAAAATGGTAAAAAACGGTAATTTTCGTATGACTTTCGTTTAAATTCATTCAGATTTCGTTCATTTATTAAATCAGGATACTTGTTAAAAATATGCTCAACGGTATCGGTATAGACTTCCTTTTTGGTAATTAACACAAAATATTCCCTTGAAGTTACACTATTGGATTGTAAGACTATCGCATCATCACGCTCAAGCTTTTTTTGAATTTTTTTCAAATCAATAATGGAGTTATTCTCATCTTTAGAAAATGTAGCAACGAACTTTGAATTGTATTTGTTAATTGATTTATTTTCGAGTTTACTCAAGTATTCAAGAAACTTAAATTTGATTTTTGGAGAACTCAATTTGGAATAACTCTTGCTGAAATATAAGTAATTTTCCAAAACATTATTCACGGTTATTTGATCGGAACTCTTGCGGAATCGCCCTAATGTTTTTAACCAATTGTCTATTAACAAAATCATGGTTGACGGAGAACTACCATAAGAATCCTTTACTCGTTTGCTGTAAACGCTTGAATAGGTTCTCCAAAATGGTTTGATCTGTTTATAAATATCTAGGACCATTTCAATCCGTGCATCATATTCTTTTTTTGAAATAAGATTTAGTGTAAAATACTCCAACAAGTAAAGTGATTCTTTCATTCGAAACGCTGTTTTTTCAATCGGATATTTATGAAATGTTTCAACGTATGGAAAAATTAAATCATCCGCTTTTTTTCCCTCATTAATCATGTAGTAGGTAAGCGCCTTGAGAGACAATAAACTTATTCTCAATTGATTTTCATTTTTCGGTAAACAGGATAATGCTATATCATAAAATGACAAAGCCTTTTTTGCCATTTTAAGTTGAAAATAATAATGATTGAAATCGGCTTTTGAGTGTCGGTATTGATACCCAACAAAATCCAACATGCGATTTGCCATTGAGCGATAAATTAGTGCCTTCTCTTGTGGAAAGTAACTGGTATGCTTGAGAACAATTAACGAGGAATCATAATAACACAAGTAGTTGTTTATACGTTTCTGAGATTGAGATAAATAGGATTTATCTTCTGCGGCGACATTCTTATAAGTGAAAGCTGTAGCATAAATTTGGTAGATAAAATGACAAGGGACTTTTGACCGATTTCCCCAATCATTGTGCAATAATTTCAGTGCTCTATCCGCATAAATAATCGCTGAGTCTCCCAAAATGAAATAATGAAAATAAGCAGCTTTCTGCGAACAAAAATAGGCCTCATAAATTTCAGATTCACCTCTTTTTAAAGAAAAGGACTTTTCAGCCGTTTCCAAAAACTCAGACATGTTCTCCTTTAAAAAATGAATTTTCGACTCATTTACCAAAAGTTGATAACGATTGTTTTTTGACAATTGAATTCTTTTGTTTCCCAACAATTTACTTATCTGATATAAAGCCGTATTTGGTTTTCCATTAGCAATTAGGTTTTCAATCCTGATTAATTCGTCTTGATTCAAAGAGCTATTAACTCTTTCACGACTAAATGCTAAAAAAAACAAAAAAAGAAAGGAAACTGCTAAAAAGTATGTTTTTGAGAACATTTTGTTTAATGATTATGAAAAATAAGGTTTTAAAACGGATTTTGGAATTGTTCGGTTGAGAAAAGTCAACTTGAAATTTTAAAATGGATCTCTTATTAACAAAAAGATAACTACTTAAGGAATAAAAGAAAATGAATATAGCAAGCAAATGGTTCAAAATAGCCTCATTTTAGATGATTTGTTTTTGTAATAATAAAAGCTATAACTTATATTTTATTAATAGTTTTGGCTCTCATTAATACAATTTTATTCCGCTTACAATTTAAAATCTCACTTTCCCCTTTTCCTGCAAACGACCTAATTAAACTGAAGAAAATCTTCTTTAAATTAATTTTTTGGGATCATTTAATCGTTTTTAAGCAATTTTCAATAACACCTAATTATCATATAATGTGCATTTTAATACAACGATTAATTTTTTTACTCAATAGATAGATTTTATTATTCAATTAGAACGCTAAAAGAATTGATAATTCGGGTAAAAATGATCATTCTCGAATAGTCAAAATAAAAAACCTCCGACCAACTTGCGCCGATCGGAGGGATCCTAACCTGCTACTAAACTTAAACTATTGCCGCACTATTTTTCTAATGGTAAAGGTATTGTTCTGAAAATTAATTTAGGGAAATAATACGTTGAAGCACAAAAAGGCATATCTAAATAAGATTTTTGTTTGTTAAAGCTATTCGAAACACTTGATTGTTTTCAGTTATAAATAAAATTGATATTTTTCAATATCTCATTAATATCTAATCTAATAAAATCGAAGAAAGTAAAAAATTTCTAAATGATTATTATTCAAATGTTAAATATCTCTTACCATTGGTTTTGTTCGCCGTTTTTAAAACATATTCAACTCCATCTTTTGTCATAATAATACGGTCGTTTTCTAATCGATTAAATGACCAACCATTTGGTTTGTCCCAACCGCTATCAAACATAGGACCTGAGGATACCCCATCAATTTTTTTCTCAGAATGAAACTCAATTCTCTGTGCAGTGTATTTTTTAGATTTGCTATTATAAACAAATTCATATGCTCTAATTTCAACCTCATATAAAGCACATCTCGGACATTCTACAGTCCATATATACATATTTTTTGATTTATTAGTTCCTCGATAAGTCCAAGGGTCATTGCCTTCATCAGGCCCTATCGGATTCTGGTGTTCCGAAAAAAGTGTTTGTCCATTATCCAAAGTAAATTTTATCTTAACAAATTTATCTTTAGCATTTCCGTAATCATCTTTTGCTATAATATTTTCTGCTTTCGCAATCTTGCCTATTTTGACTTGCGCCATCACTTTTGCACTTAAACTAAGCCCAAATGCAAGGGCTACTAACATGTACTTTTTTTTCATGTTTATTTTATTTCAATTTCCCTACTCTTCGGCTTTTCGGGTTCCGCCCTTACTAAAATCAGCAGCAAGACTGTTTAAAAATTTCTGCAAATTAAAATCAACATACTGCAATCAAAGTTCAGTTTGAGATTTTGTTGGTTGCCAATGCAATTGGAGTGTTCCGTTACCATCAAAAAAATAAGTTTTATGGTTTTTGTCGTATTTCACCGGTGCTTTGAACTCATGTTTCAACTCATCCATGTATTTGTAAACCATACGCTCGGAGATTTTCACCTTTTTAGCCAATTCTTTCGGCGTTCCTGTATTTCGCTCCTGAATTAAATCAATGATGGTCATTAACGTTGGAATTTTCATATAGCTTACGCAGTTATTTTACTCCATATTTGAATTCCATTCCCATCGCAATTTTCCTTGTTCATTGTATTGGTAAGTTTGTTTCGTTCGGTTGTAAACCACAGGAGCTTTAAGTTCTTTTTTCAAAACGTCAACATAGTTATAAACCATGCGTTCAGAAAGTTCCAAGCGCTTCGCTAATTCCTTGGGCGTTCCTGTTCGTTCTTTTTCAATCAAGTGAATGAGGTTTTTGATTTTTGAAATATTCATCGTTCGCTTTTCTTTAAGTCGAATAACTTTTAAAATTGTCCCGAAAACGATTTCGTCTCATTCAAATCACATCCAATTTGATTCGTTTGCAAAGAAATGGCGCACTTATGAAATATAAATTCAGTTTAAGGTTTGACTCTTACTTTTTTTACCGAAGCAGAAAAAAAGAATTAGAGAGCTAACATTTTTTATTAGACGAAATCAAATTATGTTTCTCCCCTTTGGGGGAGATTAAGTCTGATGACTCTGACGAGTATCAGACTCCGTCAGAGAGGGGTGACAATCAAAATTATTTCAACAAGCTTCATTTGTTTCAATGGATAAGAAAATATTCATCCCCCTCAATCCCCCTTCGAAAGGGGGAAGTATACTTATTCTTGCTTCGATTTTAAAACGATAAATTCACTTAATAAAAATAGCAGATCTCCCACCCAACTTTCATTCAGCGTTAACGAAAGTCCGAGCGAAGTTGCGGTCCGTGACAGCTTTGCTGGAGCAAAAGGACAAAAGCACGAAGCGATTAGACTAAGTGTTCCGAAGGAAACGCCTTGTGAAAGTTGAAAAAAGCAGTTTTTGCAATACTTTTTTCTGCTTCGGCAAAAAAGTATGAATTCTATTCCTACTTTTGAAAAGTGACCGAACAAGAAATCAATTCTTGGAATCTATATGTGAATGGCAGCAACCATGCGCTTGGTGAATTGTACAATGCCATTTTTGAAAAACTCGTTTTTCGTGCCATTTATTACACAAAGAATTCGGAAACAGCTCGGGACATTGTAAGTGAGTTATTCGTCTCATTAATTGAATTAAACTCTGATGAACGCAAACAACGTTGGACTCAAACTAAAAATATAGAGGCTTTACTTTTGGCCATTGTAAGGAATAAATGCTTGGATTATTTAAAAATTACAGTTGGCAGACTTCGCATTATAGAGGGACAGAATTCAATTGCAGTCAATAACTATCAAGATGAGTTAGAACTAATTAAACATCTAGAGCAATGCATGAAAGAACTGACGGAAGATGAGCGAAATCTGATGAATTTACATCTACAAGGCTTTAACAATCATGAAATTGGTGATGCATTGCAAATTTCTGAGAAAACGGTTAGAAACAAATTGAGTTTATCAAGAAAACGAATTATTAAATTGTGGCATCAACTAAGCCTTTTGATACATTTTTTATGGAGTTGAATCAATTAAAAGACTTGCTTAATCATCCTGATCAATTAAAAGTTGAAGTAGAAAAATTGCGCTCTGAAGTAAATCAATCGGAAGAAATCAAAGGATTTATTGCACTTTACGATAGCTTAGACGGAGATTCTCTAAAAATTAAGAATTATTTAAAAGAAACAGAATCTTCAATTAAAAATGTAATTCCTAAAAACATAAAATCATTTTCCATTTTAAAATACGCTGCTACATTCTTAATCTTATTTGGCCTAGCATCTTTATTTTATTTAAATCTTCGAAATAGCAATAAAATAATTGAGCAGAAAGAGGTAAGTAAGAACCTATTCAAAGATCCAGGAATTCCCATTTACATGTCTGAGGAAACAAAAATTAATTGGGCTGAACTCATGTTTTCCATTGAAAATGAATCTTCTGAAAAAGCGATTCAAGTTTGGCAAAAAATTGAAAAAGTTGCACCGAAAAACGATACTGTTTTATACTATGGAGGAATTGTTCATCGAAATAATCTAATGCAGAAATTAGCACTACATTTTTTTATGGAAAACTTAAAAATCGAGAGTGTTTTTCACGAACAAAGTCTCTACTTTATTGCAATTAACGACTGGGAAACGGGAAATGTATCGGAAGCTAAGCGTAAATTGTTAAAACTTAAAAATGCCGAGAATTTAGATGTTAGACAAGCCGTTCGTGTCAACTTGAAAGAAATAGAAAAGGAAAACTCTAAACTCTAAACTTTTAATTCTAAATTTAGATATCTCACAAGAAATCAACTATTTTATCATCTAACAAATACTTCCACAAAAAAAATTAACTTTGGGATAATCTTAATGCAACAACTTCTTAACATTTTAAACGGCTTTCAACCAATTACTTTGGAAGAAATGGATCGTGTTAAACTAATGAATCGCACCGATACGAAGTTTGCTTTTACCTATGAACAATTAGAACACATATTAACGGAAATCAATTCCTACTATTTAGTATTGGATATTAATGGCACGAAGACACCGCATTACGAAAGTCTTTATTTCGATGACGACCAATTTTCATTTTTTAAAGATCATCACAATGGCAAAACGGATCGATTTAAAGTTAGAATTCGAAAATATGTAGAATCGAATCTTCTTTTTCTGGAGATAAAACACAAATTCAAGGGAAGGACAGATAAAAAAAGAATTGCGGCGGATAATTTTGATTTGGAATTAGACGAACTACAAAAGAAATTTCTCGAAAAACATCTACACGAAGATATCGACCTTGTTCCGACTATGTGGAATTCTTTTCAGCGAATCACATTGGTTCACAAACAGTTGAATGAACGACTCACATTGGATTTTAACATAGAATTTCATTACAATCAAATCAACCGAAAATTCGATCGTTTGGTAATAGCTGAATTAAAACAGGAAGATCTCAATCGTAATTCGGAATTTTATCAGTTGATGAAAAAGAATCAAATTAGACCTTATCGACTAAGTAAATATTGCATTGGATCCATCGAATTGTATGGTGAGGATCGATTGAAATTCAATCGGTTTAAGAAAAAATTACTTTATTTAAAAAAAATTAATGATGACGACATTTGAATTATTCGCCATGCCTTTGGCGAAATCAGTCTCCATAACTTGGTTCAATACTGATTTTTATACGCTGCTAATGAGGTTGATGATAAACTTAGTCTTTCTTACGATTATCATTCGATACTTATATTACAACAAAACAAAACGAAAAGATTATCTTTTCACTTATTATCTTATTGGAACCATTACCTTCTTTCTTTGCTTTGGTTTAAAGAAATTGGATATTGACACAGGAATGGGACTGGGACTTTTCGCAATTTTTGGAATAATCAGATATCGAACAGATGCGATTGAAATTAAGGAAATGACTTACTTGTTTCTAATAATAGGAATTAGTGTTGTCAACGCGCTGGCATCCAATCAAGTGAGTATCTCTGAAATGGCATTAATTAATGTAACTGTTGTGATTATGACATTCATTTTGGAATATAAATGGCTTGTCAAACACGAAACAAGAAAAACCATTAACTACGAACGCATCGATTTGATTATTCCTGAAAAATATGAAGCGATGAAGTCAGATCTTGAGAAAAGAACGGGATTAGCAATTAATCGTGTTGAAGTTGGGAAAATTGATTTCCTAAATGATACAGCTCAAATTCGTATCTATTACTATGCTGATGAACAAACTTTCTCCGATTACCACGTAAGTTAAAGTGAATTTTTAGAACTAGTTTAAATTTCTCTAATACTTGTTTAATTCGAGAACTTTCATCGAAAAATTCGAATGAGGCTTGCTCTTTTTTTCTTAATTTTAGCGCTCATTAAAAGAATCTAAATGGAACAAGTTGCGCCTTACAAACCCCTTAACAACATACGAATCGTTACCGCCGCATCACTTTTTGATGGTCATGATGCAGCTATTAACATCATGCGCAGAATTATTCAATCGACTGGCTGTGAAGTAATCCATCTCGGTCACGACCGTTCGGTAGAAGAAGTAGTAAACTGTGCTATTCAAGAGGATGCGCAGGCGATAGCAATGACTTCTTACCAAGGTGGTCATATTGAATACTTCAAATACATGTATGACTTGTTGAAAGAAAAAGGCGCTCCACACATCAAAATTTTTGGTGGAGGTGGAGGAACTATTCTTCCTTCTGAAATTGAAGAATTACATGCTTACGGAATAACGCGAATTTACCATCCTGATGATGGTCGTGCTCTTGGACTACAAGGAATGATTAATGATTTGGTTCAAAAATGCGACTTCCCTGTTGGAACAAACATTACCACAGAGCCTGAAAAAATAGCTGATAAGAATGTTCCTGCCATTGCGCGCGTAATTTCAGCAGCAGAAAATTTCCCAAGTCAAAATACAGAGATTCTAACGAAAATAAGAGAAACAGCAAAATCGAAATCAATTCCGGTTCTCGGAATAACTGGAACTGGTGGAGCAGGTAAATCTTCTCTTGTAGACGAATTGGTTCGTCGGTTTTTAATTGATTTTTCAGGGAAACAAATTGCTGTTGTTTCCGTCGATCCGTCAAAAAGAAAGACTGGTGGTGCTTTGCTTGGTGACAGAATTCGAATGAATTCCATAAAAAATGAGCGCGTTTACATGCGTTCATTGGCAACACGTCAGTCCAATTTAGCATTATCAAAACATGTGGCTGAGGCAATTAGCATTTTGAAAGCAGCAAACTACGATTTAATCATTTTGGAAACATCCGGAATAGGACAATCAGATACAGAAATTTTGGATCACAGTGATGTTTCATTATATGTAATGACACCAGAATATGGTGCAGCAACTCAATTGGAAAAGATTGACATGCTTGACTTTGCCGACGTTATCGCCTTGAACAAATTTGATAAACGCGGGGCCTTAGATGCCTTACGAGATGTAAGAAAGCAATACCAACGCAATCATAATTTATGGGATAATAACGTTGACGAAATGCCAGTTTATGGTACAATCGCGTCGCAGTTCAACGACCCGGGAATGAACTCGCTCTACAAAGTCATTATGGACAAAATTGTAGATAAAACAGGATCAGACCTAAAGTCAACATTTGAGATTACGCGTGAAATGTCTGAAAAGATTTATGTCATCCCGCCAGACAGAACCCGCTATTTATCCGAAATCTCCGAAAACAACCGCAGCTATGACAAATGGGTGAATGAACAAGTTGTCGTTGCAGAAAAATTATACGGATTGAATAAATCAATTCAAGTATTGACGGATTCAAAAATTGACGATAGAGATCGCCTTATTAAAGGATTGCAAGAAACTTTTGAAAATGAAAAGTTGAATTTTGATCCAAAAAATTGGGCAATTCTGCAAGATTGGGATGAAAAAAAGCAATCATTTAAAAATCCAGAATATCAATTCAAGGTTCGAGATAAAATATTAAGTATTCAAACGCATACCAAATCACTTTCTCATTCGGACATACCTAAAGTTGCGACCCCGCGTTATTCTAGTTGGGGAGATATTCTTCGTTGGGTTTTACAAGAGAACTTCCCTGGTGAGTTTCCATATACTTCGGGATTATTTCCATTTAAAAGAGAAGGTGAAGATCCAACCCGAATGTTTGCTGGAGAAGGTGGGCCGGAAAGAACGAACAAACGTTTCCACTACGTAAGTTTGGGAATGCCGGCAAAACGACTTTCAACAGCTTTTGATTCTGTAACACTTTATGGAAATGATCCTGATGTACGTCCTGATATTTACGGTAAAATCGGGAATTCAGGCGTTTAAATTTGTTGTTTGGATGAT
>JBMLTP010000078.1:0-5675 GCA_049239885.1 Crocinitomicaceae bacterium | reverse complement strand
GTTGAATTTTCTTCCTCGTTGGCAGAAGAAGTGATCACTACAAATTTTCCATTCTCACTAATTTGAAGTGGCTCTTGTTTTCCATCTCCGAGGTATTTAATTTTAGGTTCAGGAAACAATGAAGTCTCAAGTTTTTTGCTCCAGTCATTCCGCTTGTTTTTATCTTTAATAAATTGAAATAGTTCGGTTTGCTGTTTCATTAAGAACGTTGAATCCTTCTTCTCTTTCTTTTCAAACCCAGATTTAAAATTTGTCAATTGAACAATGGAACTAAACCCATTTTTTTCCGAATAGCAATAAAGATTTAGACCTTTTTGAAAAACCACCTTTTGAATCTGGCCAATTCTTGGAGATGAGTATGTCGAAATTCGCTGTATATTATATATAGACTCATCGGTTTGATAAATCAACTGATACTCACCTGTTTTTTTATTCAATTTCACTAAAGTATTTCCGTAAATGGAGAATTGATCCGCATACGTTCTTTGAGTATAATCATATTCAAGAATTCCCGACTCAGCTGATTCCTTGCCAATTAATTTCTTTTTTTCTTTTTTTAATAAATCGAATTGATAAGTCGAGTAGCCAGGTAATTTCTCCTCATTGGCTTGAAAATAAAATTTGGTTCCATCGTAATTCCAACGCTGATATTCGGGTAAATAACCGACAAAATCATTTCCCTTCATGATTTCTTTCAATTCCAATTGTGCATTAAGGAAAAGACAATGAAATAAAAGAAGGGATCCTACTAAAATGAACTTATTCATGGTTTAAAATTAAGATTCTTAGTCTCAAAATGCACCTATTTTCGTTAAAATTATTTCACTTCGCGACGAAAAACGTAATTTCGTTTTGGAAATGAAGTTCATCAAAAAAATTTTAGCTAGAATTCTGAGTCAAAAAGCGTATTTGCAAACTCTGCATTTCGTGTTTTATGTCATGTACGATCTTCGATTACTTCGTGGAGACAAGCGATTCAAATATCATTACTTAATCCGGAACATTATTCAAGAAGATTATGTGGTCGTTGACATTGGAGCGAATTTAGGTTATTTCGCAAAGAATTTTTCTCGATTAGCAAAGCAAGGAAAAGTGATCGCCATTGAGCCTGTACCCGCTTTTTTTAATGTATTGACGCATTTTTTAGGAAATAAAAAAAACGTTGAAATACACAATGTAGCTCTTGGTAAAGAAGATGGAATCATTACAATGGTGATGCCAGAATCGGATGGATTTATTCGTACAGGATTGCCTCATATAGCATCCTCGGAAGAAGAGAAAAAGAACAACAAAACACAAGAAGTAAAAATTGTAAAGGCCAAAGAGTTCATTGGAGGAATTCCAAAAATCGATTACATAAAATGTGACATTGAGGGTTACGAAGGGGTTGTTTTTGAAGAACTTAAGTCAATTTTAGAAGAAAAGCGCCCATTGGTTCAATTGGAAATATCAGACCAAAACAAGGAGCAATTATTGACAATATTCAAGGAAATTGATTATTTACAATTTGGGGTTTCAAATTTCAAGTTTGTGCAAGAAGAAGGAGCCCAGCAAGAGGAAGGTGATTTCTTCTTTGTTCCGAGCGAAAAGCTCAATTATTTTAACAAACTGATAAAATGAGAAATCGAATTTTCATTTTAATTCTGATAGCCTCAAGCTTTTTCGGATGCAAAAAAGGAGCAGGTACTTTCACCATCAAGGGAATCATAACAGATGAAACATTCAATACAGGATTATCCGATGCTACAATTGAGTTATATAAGGTTCCCGTCGCCTCTAACAATGAAATTTTAGTTGAATCAAAAACCTTAGGAAACGACGGTGCATATAGTTTTACGTTTCCGAGAGAACAAATTGAGAAGTACATTCTTCGAGTTAATAAAAACCTGTATTTCCCAATAGAAAGTTTGATATACTATTCATCTCTTACTGTAAAAAATGATAACATTCGAAATTATGGAACCGCGGCGAAATCCTGGGTAGAAATTCGTTTGTTGAATAATTCGCCAAATGCTGGTGACCACTTGATTTACACAAAACAACAGGGTCTTGATGGTTGCGCGGAATGCTGTCCTATTATCGAACAAAACTTTTGCGGCGCAACAGATACTTCGATTTATTGCGTTAATAATGGTAATGCCTTATACTCAATTTTATATCAAGTACTTGGAACGAATAACACAGGTATAAAGGAAGCTGTCACAACACCTTTTGATACGACACAGATCTATCTTGCGTACTAACTAGAATCAGTCGTTTTTTTTCATTTTTCTCATAAAATATCAATTCTAAAAGGTTATCAACAAATTCCGTTTTTGGAATAAGTAGAACTACTTATTTCAAGGAATAAACTACGTTTTTGGAAGAAAATCGTGAAAATTTCTGAATACAATTTATCCCTGTTTTTGTTCGATTAAATAAGGTTTTTTAACTTTTTTTGAGGGATTTCAACAACCACCTAATTCCGATCATTCGATTTAAGGAGACTTAAGTTTGTATTCGAAGAAATTGAAAATGAGAATAATATAAATCTTCAATGGAAATCGATAACTAAAATACTTGATATTGAATTGAATTTTGCAATGAAAACAAAACGACAATACACAAATGAAAAATTGCAACTTAAAACCATCTACATGTCAAATTATTTACATTACTTTCTGACATATACCCCAATTTTTGGAACGCTTTTAGGCGGATTTTATCTTTCTAATATTTTAATGAGAGAAGGTCGATCAATCAAAAAACTAGTATACCTAATATTCATTTTTTGTTCCATTTGCTCTATTTATGCATTCAGTATAACTAAATTTCAAAATGTCAATCCACAATTCGTTCGAGAAAATTTCGAATGGCTCGATGAAAAAATAACCTTCGTATATCTATCTGTGAGTACATTATCATTACTTGGTTTTTTATCTTTAACTGGACTTTTCTTTTTTCAAGGCAATTATTCAAAAGAAATCTCTTTGGGAATTGTGATTTCAATTTTGGCACTTTTCAGTTCTATCTTTTCAATTCGCTCCGAATATATTCACCCAAGTTGGAAGTTCTACACAAGCTTTTCGGAGTTTAAAGCTAGAAAATCAAATTTTCCTGAATCTAAAATAAAATACAATGAAACGATTAGAAAATAAAATCGCACTAGTAACCGGTGCCGGATCTGGAATCGGTAAAGAAATCACCTTGCTATTCGCAAAAGAAGGCTGTAAAGTAATCGCCACTGATATCTCAGAAACACGTATTTCTGAATTGGAAAAAGAAACGGTTTCTTTTGATGGCACTGTTAAATTGTTCCACGGAGACATTTGTGATCCTAATCACATTGAGGAACTCGTGACAACTTGTTTGAAAACTTTTGGAGCCATAGATATTCTTGTTAACAATGCGGGAATCATGGACAACTTCGAGGGCGTTGATGCGGTCGAAGAAGCCGAATGGAATAAAGTATTCAATGTAAACATACATGCGCCATATCGTATAACTCAGCGAATAATCAAGTTGTTCCTGAATAAAAAATCGGGAAATATTATCAATATCGCCTCTATTGGAGGACTTTATGGTGGTCGCGCTGGTGCCGCTTATACCGCAAGTAAGTTTGCACTTATTGGCCTCACAAAAAACACAGGGTACCTTTATGCGAAAAAAGGAATTCGATGCAATGCAATCGCACCAGGCGCTATTGAAACGCACATTTCAAATTCCATTGATTACTCGAAACTCACCGAAGAAATCAAAGAACGAATTATGCCAGGTTTAATGCTGAACCCTCGAATGGGTAAACCAATCGAAATAGCCAAAATCGCACTTTTTCTTGCATCTGAAGAATCAAGCTTCATAAATGGTAGTGTAATTACCGCGGACGATGGTTGGTCTGCTTATTAACCATGACATTTCCTCAAATAATTATAACTTAAAAACAAAAAAATACAACAAGAAAAGGACTGATAATCAAGAACTTTGAACTAGTAATAACAATTAATTTATATAACAATGGAAACAAAAACAAAAGTAAAATTTCAACCAAAAAAAGCAACAGAAGAATTCAAAATATCCGGTAATTGGGTTGAACAATCGCAAGCGTTAAAAGACAAATTTCCGAAGTTGACGGATAGTGATGTAAAGTTTGAAGTTGGCAAAGAAGACCAACTTGTAACTAGATTATCGACTGCTTTGAACAAGAAAAAAGAAGAAGTAATCACAATGCTTAAAAAGGGTACCAAAAAATAAACTTACCACTCACTGATTTAATTAACCTTTTCTGACAACAACAAACAATTAATTCAGTAATTCGACCACCAACCCTTTTTAACTTAAAAGTGCTCCGAAATCAACTTGATTTAAATTCAATTTAATCGGTTGAAAAACGGTTGATTTCGGGCACTTCTTTAAGTAAAATCAAAAAACTTTTAATAATCAATCAAACATAAACAAATGGAAACACCAACTAGAAACAACACAGCAACAATCGTAACAGTAGCATTAGCAGGAGCCGCCGCAGGAGCGCTATTAGGTATCTTATTCGCACCAGATAAAGGTAGTGTTACACGTAGCCGAATTAGCGGAAGAGCCCGTGAAATGGCAGGAAGTTTAACTGAAACATTAGGTCTTAGAAGACACACGGAAGAACACGCCAAAACGCCTGCTCCAGGAGTCGATCACATTTAAAAAAATGCCTGAAGTTTTCTTTGACTTAACATGAATCCACCTTACCTAGATTGATTTTTAATCAATCGCTTATTTAAACTTCAGGCACTTTTAATCCCGGTATGCAAATGCCGGGATTTCTTAACCTCTAAAATGAACAAAGATGTCCAATTCATCCTCATTATCAGAATTTTCTGAACATTTAAAACAATATGTTCGAACAACAATCGAAATTATCAAACTCGAATTGATCGAACGAACCATCATCATTTGTTCGTTCATTTTGATTCAAACACTGAAATGGTTACTTTTTGCAATCGGTGTTTTTATGTTCAGTATTGCCATCGCTATTTACATTTCTGATAAATCAAGTTCATACGCGATTGGTTTTGGAGCTGTAGGCATTTTTTATCTAATACTTGCCATTTTATTTTCAATTCTTAATCAGAAAAATGTAGAACAAGCAATTCAAAATAAAATTATCAAACACATTTTCAGCGACGATCACCAAATCAAACTATAATCTAAACTCAATTCAAATGAAAGAGCTCAGACAACGAATCAATGCCCTTCATGCTTTACAAATCGAACAAGAAAAAAAGTTAATTCAATCGATTGAAGGAACCATCGAATCCGTTTCACCCGCATCATTAATCAAAACGACAATCGGCACATTTTTCAAAGACAAAGACGTCAAGGAAACCTATCCAAAACTCGCTATGCGCCTATTATTTGGAAATATTATCGATCGATTCATCAGTAAAAAATCCCCGATTAATGAGCCCATAAAGGATTTGGTAGCCGTTAAATTGGTGAATGCACTTTTTAATGATTCAACAAAAAAAGAGGTCATTCTTAAAGAACGAAATCACATCTAAAGAAAAGCAAAAATACAACTGATGGAGCGATTGAAAGTGAAAAAGGAGGGTGTTCTGCTTGAAAAAACAAATCTTTATTTTTAAAATGAATCTGTTTTAAATAACGATGTTATCTAATAAAAATAAAAAAATCATAATTTTTATAAATAA
>JBMLTP010000077.1:0-8012 GCA_049239885.1 Crocinitomicaceae bacterium | reverse complement strand
GCATGAAAAAGAAAGTGGATAGAAATTTCCGAATGATATAACGATCTAAAATCGATAACATTTACAAACGTTGTTTCATTTGTTTAACCATTGTATTTTTCCAAGCGTCAAATTCTCCTTCAATGATTTTTTCTCGAGCTTCTTTAACCAAGGAAAGATAAAACGCTAGATTATGAATTGTTGCAATTTGAACACCCAAATATTCCCCTAATTTAATAAGATGTCGAAGATACGCTTTCGTGTAAACTCGATCCACCCATACATCGCTTGTTTCATCAATAGGGCTGAAATCCATAGCCCATTTTTCATTTTTAATGTTGATTGTTCCATTCCTTGTGAAGAGCAATCCATGACGGGCATTTCTACTAGGCATGACGCAATCCATCATATCAATTCCTAAGGCGATCGATTCCAAAATGTTCCAAGGCGTTCCAACGCCCATCAAGTAGCGAGGTTTATCCTTTGGTAGAATGTTGCAAACGTGATCTGTCATTTCGTAGAGTTCTTCTTCAGGTTCTCCAACCGAAAGCCCTCCAATCGCATTTCCAACTGCATTGTATGAAGCAATTGTCTCCGCGGATTCAGTTCTCAAATCTTTGTATACACTTCCTTGTACTATTGGAAACAAGGCTTGTTCGTAACCATATTTCGGTTCTGTGCGCTCCATTTGTTCGAAACAACGCTTCAACCAGCGATGCGTCATCTGCATCGAACGTTTGGCATAGTCATATTCGCACGGATATGGTGTGCATTCATCAAAAGCCATTATGATGTCGGCTCCGATTGAACGTTGGATGTCAATTGCTCTTTCTGGAGTAAAAACGTGATAACTTCCATCCAAATGCGATTGAAATTTTACGCCTTCCTCTTTAATTTTCCTTGTTCCCGACAACGAATAAACCTGATAGCCACCGCTGTCTGTCAAAATTGGTCTTTCCCAACCAATAAATTGGTGTAAACCTCCTGCCTTTTCAATTACCTCTGTTCCTGGCCGTAGAAAAAGATGGTATGTATTTCCCAAAATTATTTGCGCCTGAACATCATCTCTCAATTCTTGCTGATGAACTCCTTTTACAGTTCCAGCTGTTCCAACTGGCATAAAAATCGGTGTTTCAATGGTTCCATGTTCCGTATGAAGTAATCCAGCTCGTGCTTTCGTGGATGAATTTTGATGTATTAGGTCAAAGTGCATAAAAATGTTGAAAAATACCTTTGACAAAGATACGGCTATTTAATTTGTCAAGTCATCTTTGTATTCAATTAGTAAGATGACAATAATACCGGAACCTGAGTTAAGTCTTTTTACCATCATTTTTGGTGTGTTCATTTTGTTTTTGGTCGTTCAGTTTATTTATGTCACCTTCATTCACGCAAAATTCGCCTTTTATAAGGAGGATCAATCTCTTTCGGATCAACCATTGGTTCCTGTGAGTATAATCATCGCAGCGAGAAATGAATCGGATAATTTATACGATAACTTACCAGTTATTTTAAGTCAGGATTACCCTGAATATGAAGTAATTGTGGTCAATAATCAATCGATTGATGACAGTGGATGGTTATTGACGGCTTTTAGTCGGCAATATGCAAATTTACGTGTAGTTGAACTAGGTCGAAACAGACATTTGCGTCCAGGAAAAAAATTGCCAATCACCCTTGCTATTAAAGCTGCTAAATACGATCATTTTTTATTGACTGACGCCGATTGTAAACCATCAAGCAATCAATGGATCCGTCAGATGACTTCTCGATTTTCTTCCTCTAAACAAATCGTTATAGGATACGGACCCTATCTGAAAAGTAAAGGTTTTCTAAATCGTCTGATTCGGTTCGATACTGCTTGGATTGGCGTAAGTTATTTTTCCATGGCGCTTGCTAAATTGCCATACATGGGTGTTGGTCGAAATTTGGCCTATTCCAAACGCGTTTTTGATTCTGTAAACGGTTTTAAATCGCATTATGCATTACCATCTGGTGATGATGATTTATTTATTCAAGAAGCTGCTAAAAAGTCGAATTACACAATCAATATTAACCCTAATTCGTTTTGTTATTCTGCAGCAGCGCCGAGTTGGTCGCGATGGGTGCGCCAAAAAACAAGACACTATTCGACTTCTAGTCGTTATAAGGTTATTAAAAAGTGGTTGTTAGGAATATATCCCTTCTCACTCTTAATGATGTGGTTTTCATTCGTTCCTTTGCTCTTTAGTGAGAACTTTCGCATCTTCAGTGCCATCTTGTTTGTACTAGTTATTTTGTACAAATGGTGGATTCAAGGTCGTTGTTTGAGTCAGTTGAAAGAAAAAGGTTTTGTGCGGTATTTTCTTTTTTGGGACTTATTTTACGCCCTATTGATGCCGGTACTTTACTACATTTCGGAACGACAAAAGTATTATAGATGGTAGAAAATGAACATTTATCGGATAAAGCGAAGCTCGATCTACAACTTGTTGAGTCTGCACGTTCCGGTAATCAAGCTGCCTACGCTGAATTAATGGACCGCTATCGAGATTCCATTTATTTCATGATGCTCAAGATGGTTAAGAATACGGATGACGCTGACGATTTGACAATTGAAGCATTTGGAAAGGCTTTTAGTCGTTTGGATCAGTATTCTCCAAGTTTTGCTTTCAGTACTTGGTTATTTAAAATTGCATCGAACAATAGTATTGATTTCATTCGTAAAAAACGTGTTCAACTCACTTCCATGGATACAGGAATTATCATGGATGATGGAGAAAAAATCCACATTGATGCAAAATCCACCACCTTGAATCCAGAAGAAACGATCATGCAAGGCCAACGTGTTGATCATATGCGTTTGTTAGTGAGTAAGTTAAAACCGAAGTATCGTGATTTAGTAGAGAAAAGGTATTTTGAGGAGTTGAGTTACGAGGAAATTGCCGATCAATTGAATCTTCCTTTAGGAACCGTTAAAGCGCAATTGTTTCGTGCCCGAGATTTTTTAGCAGCGATGATGGATAAGACCAAAGATGCCATCTGATTTAATCCTAAGTTATTTTCCGGAGTTAACTTCCAAACAAATCGAGCAATTTTCGAAGTTGCAGGAATTATATGTTCATTGGAACGAGCAAATCAATGTTATATCAAGAAAAGATACCGAAAATTTTTACGAACGACACGTCTTGCATTCTTTGGGAATAGCCAAAGTGATTCAGTTCAAAAAAGGAACAAAAATTATGGATGTCGGAACGGGTGGTGGATTTCCAGGAATTCCGTTGGCTATTCTATTTCCCGATTGCGATTTCTTATTAGTGGATTCAATCGGTAAAAAAATTAAAGTCGTGAATGAAGTGGCCCATGAACTTGGATTAAAAAATGTAACAGGAATTCACGAACGAGCCGAAAAAGTGGCAGGAAGTTTTGATTTTGTGGTCAGTCGAGCTGTAACACAAATGCCAGAATTCATTACTTGGGTGAAAAACAAAGTTTCAAAAACATCCAAAAATTCGCTTCCCAATGGCATTCTCTATCTCAAAGGAGGGGATTTGTCTGAGGAAATGAAAACCGTTAAACAGTGGAGTAAAGAATATAAGTTGAAAGATTTTTTCGAAGGCGAATTCTTTGAAACGAAGAAAGTTGTTTACGTGAAATTTTAATCTATGAATTTCTTATCTTTATTTAAGGAAAAGAAAGCCAGTCAATTACATATTATTGAAGTAACGAAAAGATAAATTTGATTTTACAAATAATCTTTAACTTTGATATATGAATCTTGATGAATCGAAATTAGAGGCTATAAGGCAATATCTGGCCACACGACCCGTGTTAAGAGCTTATTTGTTTGGTTCATATGCACGGGAATCTGCTGATAATGAAAGCGATATAGATATCCTTGTTGATCTTGATTACTCGCAAAAAATTGGTCTCGGTTTTATTCAGATGCAACTAGATCTTCAGAAAATTCTTAATCTAAAGGTTGATTTAGTTTCTTCAAATGGTCTTTCGCAGTATTTAAAACCCATTATTGATCAAGAAAAAAAATTGATTTATGCGCGGTAAACTAGGTGATAAGGGAGACTAAATCACATTTGGGACGCAATAATAGAAGTCGAAACATATCTTTTGAGTTCTGATTTTGATGAATTCATGATGAATTCAATGATGAGATTCGCATGTATAAAATAAATGGAAATAATCGGCGAAACAGCAAATCATATTTCAGATGAAACTAAAACGAAATTTTCAGATATAGAATGGGCTCAAATTATTGGAATGCGAAATGTTTTTGTTCATGAATATTTTGGAGTAGATTCGCAGATAGTTTGGGAGATTATTAAGAATGATTTGCCTATTTTAAAGAAAAGAATTCATGAAATTATTCAGTCTTTGTAAATCGCTAAATTGTTTTAATTTAAAAGAGGAGGAAACACCAATTGAAATTCGGGAATGGCGACAGCAAATGTATCTCCCGTATCCAAATTTTTAAAGGTATAATAACCCGTCATTTTTCCAATTACATTCCAGATCTCACAACCACTTGTGTATTCGAACGATTGATTCGGATCAAAAATAGGTTGTTCCCCAACGACACCCTCTCCAGTCACAACGTTCGAGCCGATTGCCAAATGGTCAATCCGCCAATAACGTTTCAATAACTGAACGCGGTATTCACTTTTGTTCTCAATTGATATTTGATAATTATAAAAATAATTCTCGCTTTCCGCATTTGATAAATCAGATCTGAACCAGGTTTTCACCCCAATGACAATACTATGAATCGTTTTTGAAGACATTGATTAGTTCAAATTTCGTAAAAAGTAGGAAACAAACAATTGTTTGAATCAAAGATTTTTATTTTTTTTCAAAAGTGAATAAACACCTAAAGGAAAAAGAAGGATAAACGCTATCAATCCCAAATAATCTCCGAACTGGGAATAAATAGTCTTTTTTTCAATTTTTTGAATTGTTTGCTTTAGCGCATCGGGAGTCCAATAGGTTGATTTTTGAACGATATGACCCTTTTCATCGATAAATCCACTTATTCCTGTATTGGCGGAACGAGCTACCCATTTGCGATTTTCGACCGCACGTAACTTAGCAAAACTGAAGTGCTGTTTGTGCCCTGGTGAATTGCCCCACCAACCGTCATTCGTTAAGATACATAGGAAATCTGCCCCTTGCGATACTTGTTTTGCAACAAATTCACCATAGATTGATTCATAACAAATGATTGGAGCCACATCCATTTTGCGTTTGTAGATTTTTGGATACGGCTCAATTCCAAGTGTTCCTGTTGTGCCTCCATTATTGATTGAATACTCTTCAAGAAATGGGAAATACTGCGAAAACGGAATTTTCTCAACTCCCAAAACCAATTTTGATTTGTGAATGAAAGAAGCCTTATTTTTTCGTGAGAGATACAGTGATGAATTGTAACTTTCGAAATATCCTTCAGCATTTGGAATTTTAATACTTGCTCGTGAACGTTTTTTTTCAAATAACTGATAAGTTGAAGCACCAATTAATAAATCTGTTTTGCCCCAAGTTTTCATTTGATTTTGCAAGAGTTGATAAAACGTGTATGCTTTCAATTCGTTTTCTACAAAACCTTGACTGATAGCGGTTTCGGGACAAACAATCAAATCCGTTTTAGAAGAAATATTTTTATTGGCAAGGTCGAACATTTGTTGAAGTTGCCTATCAACTGTAGCATTTGGATCAAATTTTTCGTTGTATGGATCGATATTGGGTTGCACCACCACGACTTCGTAGGTTTTACTCTCAGAATAATCAGGCAAAGTTTGCAGAACGATGACTGAAATTAAAATTGGAATAAGTAAAACACAAGTGGTTATAATGCCTTGTTTGTATTTTTCTTTTTTAGCGGCTTTATTGATGATTGCTTTATAAATTTTAAAAAAGAGAATATTAGTGATCAACACCCAAATCGTTCCGCCCAATGCGCCTGTATACTCGTACCATTGAACCCAATTGATTCTAATTGAAAATACATTTCCAAATGTCAACCATGGCCACGACAATTCCCAATTGAAATGAACAAACTCAAATGCAGTCCATACAATAATCAAAGACCAAATTCCATTCTCCCTTCCGATTTTTCGATGGATAAAATGATAAACTTGAAATCCCCAAGTCATTAATAAGGAATTGAAAATGAATGCCATGTATGCTCCTACATCTGTTGAATTGTATATCCACCAGGTTGTTCCAAGGTTGTAAATCAGGAACGTAAAATAACTATGCGGATAAAGATGAAAACGATTTTTATTACTAGCAATTAAGTCATCTTCCACGATAAACAGAGGAACCAAAGCAATAAAAATCAAAGGGGTGACACTGCCGGAATAAGGGAAACACAAGGTAAGCAGAACACCACTTAGTATTGATAAAAGATAACGTTGATAAATCGGCATTTGATAAAAAAAATAATCTTTTGTAAATATCGTAAAATCACGAGGAATTTTGGTTAATAACATTCAATGATTTCGATTAATGAAATTTAAAAGCTTCACGAATTAAGTTATTTGCTATTTTAGAAGTATTAAAACCATTTAAGGAAAAACGTTTATTTCAAGTATGGAATGGCTCAAATAAAAAGTATATGAAAATCGAAGATATGATTGATTTTATTGGTGATATTCATGGTCATGCAGATGTACTTGAACAATTGCTCGCAAAGTTGGGTTATTCAAAATTTAATGGAGTTTATTCGCATCCAACTCGCAAAGTACTATTTGTTGGAGACTATGTCGATAGAGGTCCAAAGATTCGAGAAACGCTTCAAATCGTTCGAGGAATGGTTGAAAGTGGAAATGCCATCGCATTAATGGGAAACCATGAATACAATGCTCTTTGCTTCCATTTTCAAGAAACGGAGGGAGGCCACCTTAGAAAACATGAAATAAAGAATATCATTCAACACTACGAAACGCTAAAGCAGTTTGAAAATAGACAGGCTGAATATGAAGATTATTTGGATTGGTTTAAGACGTTACCCCTTTATTACGAAACGGAAACGTTCAAGGCTGTCCATGCATCTTGGGATAATCAGCACATTGAATATTTAAGGGATTCTCTGGTGAACGATAGACTTACAGACGAACTTATATATCAATCAGTTAAAAAAGGTTCAAAATTGAATTTGGCCGTTGAGGAGACACTGAAAGGTAAAGAAATTAAAATGCCGAATGGCTTATTCTTTAACGACCATCAAGGAACCCAAAGAACTGAATTCAGAATAAAATGGTGGGAAGACCCCGCAAAAATGACTTACAAGTCGATAAGTGTTGAACATTTGGAATCATTACCAGAACTTTCAATCGAGTTATCAGAACTTAGTTCGCTTGAATTTCACGGAGAAGATGAAAAGAACGTTTTTTTTGGACATTATTGGTTTAAAAATAATCCAGCAATCATAAAGGGAAATGTCTGTTGTTTGGATTATAGTGTCGCCAAGGGAGGAAAACTAGTAGCATATCGTTATGATGGAGAATCAGTTTTGAGCAGTGGAAAGTTGATTTATGTTTAAATCATTTAACTAGTTCATTTCGAATTAAATTTTTGAAGATAAAATATTATCTAAAACAAAAACGCCCCACATTTCTGTGAGGCGCTTCAAGTGATCCCGTTTGGATTCGAACCAAAGACCTATCCGCCGAGGCGGATTGCTCTATCCCAATCCATCATTTTTTAGTTTTGAATGAATCCATTCTCTTCCGACACCAGTTTTATACCATTTTTCGCGATTAAACGCTTCGGAACGAGTAGCAAATTCCTCTGAAAGTACCAGTTCCCATGGTGTATACTTAGAAGTAAATCTCACTTTTCCTTGATTATGATAGTTTATTCGTTTTTCTAGATTTTCAGTTGAACCCTTGTATAGGATTCCATTTTTTTGAGAACGAAGAACATAAGAATAATACTTCATGGCAAAAAAAAGAGGTTGTCAAATAACAACCTCTTGGTGATCCGCTCAGGATTCGAACCTGAGACCTACTGCTTAGAAGGCAGTTGCTCTATCCAGCTGA